>JBCDEN010000001.1:0-31200 GCA_039179715.1 Pseudomonadota bacterium | reverse complement strand
TTCCTCGACCGCCTTTGCGACCTTGTCACGGGTCTTGATCGAAACGCGTTCGGGCGCGGAAAGCGCCCGGCTGACAGTCGCCGTGGAGACCTTGGCCGCACGCGCGACGTCCTGCACGGTGGGATTGGCTTTTCTGACGTTCGACTCGCTCATTCCCTCGTTCTTAACCGACAAAGATCCGATCTGGCGATTTATTCTTCAAATATCGAACCGGAAAGGCAATGGTTGCATGTCAAATGGCAATCTCAGGAGCAGCATATGCCCGATGAACGACTGACCGACATATCCTCCGACGACCCTCCCGCAGACTTTTCGGAGCTCCAGAAGGCGCTCTGGTGGCTCAGGAAAGGCAATCTCGGTCTCGGACCGGAATGGGAACGGGCTCACATGATCTGCCAGGAAGCGGAAGGAGAAAGGGCACATGACTGGGTCCATGCCCTCTGTCATCTGGTCGAGGGCGATCACGGCAACGCTGCCTACTGGTTCAGGCGTGCGGGACAATCGTCAGGCACGACCGATCCAGGCAAGGTTTGGGACCAGATTGCCGCTGCATACGGATAGCAGCCTTGAAACCGCTACTCCGCAACGCCCAGATACTGCTCGATCTGTTTGACCCCGCGCTGCATGTGGGCGTCAATTTCCTTCAGCATGAGATCCAGCCGGTCGCCAAGCGCCAGCTGCAGATAGCGTTCATGGGCATCCACGATCGGGCCTTTGCGGCCATGCGCCCTCTGGTGTTCGGCGAGGTAAAGCTGCAACCGGCCGGCAATGCGGCGCCAGCTTTCCAGCAGCAGCTTGTGCCCGCTCATTTCGTAGACAAGCGAATGAAACCTGACCTCCGCTTCACTGGATGACACGTGATCATCAAGCTCGAGCGTCGAAATAAGTTCCTTGTGACGGACCTCCAATTCGCGCGCGAATGCCTCGTCCCGACGATCCCAGAGCTCCCGGAATGCGAGTGTTTCCAGTGCTGTTCTGAGCGAATAGATCTCCCTGACATCTTCCGGCGACAGCTTGAGGACACGCGTGCCGGTGTAGGGAATGGTCTCGATCAGGCCTTCGGCCGCGACTTGGCCCATGGCCTCACGCAGCGGCCCCCGGCTCACGCCGAATCTGGCGGCAAGGTCGGCTTCGGTGATCTGGCTGCCGGACTCGATCTCGCCGCTGATGATCGCCCGGCGCAGGTTGGCCGCGATCTGGTTGCTGAACGTCTCGCGCTTGACGGGTCTGACCCTGTTTTGCGACATCAGTTGCGGTTTGTTCATGGTCCCGTGCACTTGTTCGGTTTTGGCTGGCGCATTGCTGCAGGTAGCTGTTCTGAGATTCTAGCGCAAGACCCAGCCCTTGTAAGCCTGTTCGGCCTCTGACGTAACCGCCCCGGGCAAGCCGCTGCCAATGCTGCGCCCGTCGATGCGCACAACAGGTGTCACGCCTCCGAGCGTGCCGGTGATGAACGCCTCGTCGGCCGAATAGGCTTCCGCGAGGGTGAAGTCCTTTTCGCGCACAACATTGCCCTTGCTAAGCCAGCTCTCGATCACCGCCTTTTGCGTCAGTCCCTTGAACGAAAAGGATCCGGTGGACGTCCACAGCTCCCGGCCCCTGACAATGAAGAAGTTCGTCGAGTTGCAACTGGCGACGAAGCCGCGCGGATCAAGCATCAGGGCCTCGTCCGCGCCTGCATTGATTGCCTGGATCAGCGCCTGGATAAGATTGAGCCGGCTGTGGGAATTGAGACGAAGATCGAAGATGTCGGGTCCGCTGGTGCGGAACGTCGAGGTGAACAGCGAAAGCCCCTTGGTCTTGGTATCGGGCCGGGGTGACTTGTATTCGGCGACGATCACGACCGTTGCCTTGCCGATCACGAATCTCGGGTCCTGGTTCGGTGTGCTTTTGAGCCCGCGTGACACCATCAATCGGATATGAACCCCGTCGGTCATTCCATTGGCATCCAGTGTCTGGCGAATGGCGTTCTTCAAATCCTCTCGGGTGGCGCCGATATCAAGCGCAATGGAGTTGGCCCCTTCGAACATGCGCTCGAGATGCGCATCGAGTTGCAGGATATGCCCATCTATGACCCGCAGTCCTTCCCAGACGCCGTCGCCAAGAACAAAGCCGCTGTCGAAAACGGAGACAACGGCCTCGTGGCGCGGCACCAGCTGACCGTCAACATAGACCAGGACGGTTTCGTTCCGCGGATCTGCGACATAGCTTTGCGCGCTTGCAGACGTGTTCATCGAAATAAAGTCTCCAGAAGAGGTCTAAAACTGAAATCGCCGGTGTTCGGCGAGGAATTGCTGAGTCAGGGGGCGTTTCGGGTTCTTGAGAACGTCGTCAGGCGTCCCGCTCTCGTAGATGCCGCCTTCGGCCAGAAACAGGATCCGCGTCGCAAAATGATAGGCAAAGCCGATTTCGTGCGTGACGAGCAGCATGGTGCGGCCTTCGGTCGCCAACTGCTCGATGACCCCCAGCACTTCTCCGACCAGCGCCGGGTCGAGGGCGGATGTCGGCTCGTCGAAAAGCAGGATCTCCGGGTCCATCGCCAGCGCCCGCGCAATCGCGACCCGCTGCTTTTGCCCGCCGGACAGGCGCGACGGGAAAGTGTCGGCCTTGTCGGCCAGACCGACGCGTTGCAATTCGCTTACGGCCCTTTCCTGTGCCTTCTGGGCCGGAACGCCCCGAACAGTTTTCAATCCTTCGGCGACATTGCCGGCGACCGTCATGTGGGGAAAGAGGTTGAACTGCTGAAACACCATGCCGACACGCTGGCGCAAGGCGCACAGCTCGCGCTCGGAAAACCTCATGTCGCCTGATCGCGACGGTTGCCCCACGGGGTCGCCGTCCACTTCGAGGCTTCCCTCGCTCGGTGTTTCCAGGACGTTGATACAGCGCAAGAGCGTGCTCTTTCCGGAACCCGAGGCGCCCAGAATGGCAATGCGATCACCCGGCATGACATCGAGATCGATATCCGAGAAGACACGCAGCGAGCCGAAATGTTTGCCGAAACCGGACAATCTGAGAACAGGTGCGTTCACGTTCAGTCACTCCGTGCAAGGTGGCGCTCGAGCGCATAGGTCAGGCGCACGATCGGATAGAGAATGATGAGGAAGATGGCCGCGATCACCGTGTAGACCTCGAGCGGATTGAAGCTGAGCGAGGCGATCAGCTTGCCCTGCTGCAGGAGTTCCACATAGGCGACGACCGACGCGAGCGTGGTCATCTTGAAAATCTCGACGCCTCTGTTTGTGAGCGCCGGAATGATGCGTCTGATGGCCTGCGGCAGGATCACGCGCCGCAACGTCTGCAACCCGTTCATGCCGATTGCCCTGGCGGCTTCCCATTGGCCTGGTTCGATGGACTGGATACCGCCCCGGTAGATCTCTGCCGAATAGGCCGCCGAGTTCAGCGAGATCCCGAGAATTGCCGCGAGAAACGGACCGATCTCGATTGGTGCGATGATCGGCAGCGCGTAGTAGAACCAGAGGATCTGCACGAGCACCGGCGTGTTTCTGAAAAACTCCACGAATGCCGTGGCAAGCCATCGGACCGGCCGGTTTTTCGAGCGCTTTCCAAGGGCGATGATCAGCCCGAGCCCCATGCCGAGCACAAGGCAGACAACGAACAGGCGCAGCGTTCCGGCTGCGCCGATGGCAAGCGCGAACCAGTTGTCGAAGACGTCCTGAAAGTTCCAGATATAGGTCATGGCGTGAACTCACCGCTCTTGGCGAAGCGGCGCTCCACGCGCGATGCAACAAAGCTGATGCACGAAATCGAGACGAAATAGATCAGGGCGACAACAGTAAACACTTCCAGCGGCCGGAAGGTTTTCTGGGCCAGTTCGTTGGCCTGGAACAGAAGGTCCGCATAGGACACCGTTGCCACCAGCGTCGTTGTTTTCATCAGCTCGATGGACCGTTCCATCATGGACGGAAACATGCGTTTGACGGCCTGGGGCAGGATGACCCTGCCCATGCATTGGTTGTAGGTCATGCCGATCGCCTTGGCCGCTTCCCACTGACCGCGCTCGATCGACACGATGCCTGCCCGGAAGATTTCGGCAAAGAACGCGCCGCTCTGGATCATGAAGGTCAGCGAGGCCGCAAGGAACGGTGTCATTTCGACCGACAACACGATCGGCAGGCCGAAATAGAACCAGAACAGCTGGACGAGTGGCGGTGTTGTCCGGAACACTTCGATGACCACTCCCGCCGGCACGGTGAGCCAGCGCCGGTGGGACAGGCGCGCAAACGCCAGCAGCAGGCCGACCACAAGCCCGCCGGAGAGCGCCGTCGCCGTCAGGATCAGCGTGTTGCGGAAACCGACAAGGAGAAAGCCGCCTTCCGCAAGTACCGGTGAAAAGTCCCACTCGTACATGGTCGGTCCGCGTGGCTCAGAGGAGTTCCTTGATGATCGGCGGCGCGGATTTCGGATCGAGACCGAAGCCGGACAGGAATTCCTCGTACCAGGTCTGGATCTGGCCCGACTGGTAGTAGTCCGCCAGCTGGGCATCGACGAAGGCGACGAAGTCCGTATCGCCCTTGCGCACGGCAGCGCTGGTCGGGTTCGACTTGACCGGAGACGGAACGACGATCTTGCCGCGGCCGAGCTTCTGGCGCGCCGCGATCAGCGGAGGGTGAAACAGGCAGACCGCGTCGACGCGCCCGGACTGAAATGCCGCGATCGCTTCCGTGTTGCCCGGAAAGCGCTGAATATCCGCATTGCCGACATTTTCGGTCAGGAACTTGTCCATGCTGGTTGCCTGCGGCACGGCGATCTTGATCTCCGGCTTGTTGAGATCCTCCCAGGAAGAGACCGGGACGTCGTCCTTGGCCAGGACCGCGAGCGAATAATAGAGCAGCGGGTTGTCCGGGAAGCTGGCAGCCTTCTTCCGTTCTTCCGTCGCATCCAGAACGAACATGACGTCGATCTTGTTGCTCTGCAGGGCCGCAACCGCGGTTCCCCATGTCACTTCGACGGGGTCGAATTCCACTCCGAGAGCTTCCGCCATTGCCTTGCCTGCGGAAACGCCGACACCGGATGACCATTCCCCTGTTGCCGGGTCTTTCGAGTACCAGGGCGGCGCCTGGGTCACGCCGACACGGAGTTTGCCGCGTTCCTTGATGTCATCCAGGGAGCCGGCGGCAAGTGCCGGCAGTCCGCTTGCGATGAGCGTTGAAGCCAGCGTGGCTCCGGTGAGGGTTAGAACTGTTCGACGGTTCAGTTTCATCTGTTGAGTCCCCTTTTTTTTGCAATCGGCGCCGTTTGGGAAGCGCGCGTCTCCCCTCATGAAAGCGTCTTCATCGTAGATTGTCAACAATCTACTATCATGTTTGTTCGCGGCCCAGAGCGACGTCCATCGAAGCCAGGCTAAGCGCCTCCCCGTCCTTATCTGTTTGTCTTTTTGTAGACTTGTCCTGGGAGAGCGTTTGAGCCCTTCCGAGCGGGCTGGAATGGCATGTTTCCGTCAGGCGTGATGGGCATCCGTCATTTGCACCGACTTGCACGGCAGTGGGTCAGGATCGATCCGTTAAAATGGATTTCAGCACATCAGCCGCCGTCATCTGGAAACGGTCGGCCTGGTCACGGTCATGGTGCACACCATCGATCCAGACATAGTCGTCGAAGGTCTCCGCGTTCTGTACCCAGAACTCGTGATAAAGCTTCGGGGCATGACCCCAGGCGCCCCGGTGCGCAATGTCGTCACGCCAGCTCTTCAGATCTGCACGCGTCTGAAAACGGATAATGCCAATCTGATCGCCGTCATCTGCTTTGTAGAATTTGAGCGATATGAAGCCGGGCATTGCGGCGACCGCATGCGCCATGTCCTCGCTCAATTTCCGGTGCAGGTCCCAGTCGGTGTCGTCCCGGTAGCGGACCCCGAAAATGCAAATGACCATACCGCTCTCCCTGTCCCCCAACGGCTGTTCGCAGGTCAGCACACCCGCAGGCCCGAGTCCACTCGAAGACCAACTGGCGCGGGGCTTCCCGCTTCGCAGACGGTCAGGATGTAGGCGATGTCAGACCATCCGAGTTTTGATCAGGGCACAATCTCTGTGCTTTCACGCAAGATTCATTTGCATATATAGGCATTTTCTTTGCGTCCATTGATAGCCATACTGGCCGTGAGCAATCAATGGGGTGACCATGAGCAGCAACGAAAACTGGCCTATGCGCAGCGGGCCAAAACCGGAGACGACCCGGCAGATCCCGCATTCGCAGCTGACCCAGCACGGGCCGGACAAGGTGATCGCAAAACTTCACGACTGGTGTTTTGCCCTGCCGGACGTCAAAAACGAACACAGCGGCATTTCCGTTCCAGGTGCCCGGGCCCTTGTCTTGCACGAAGAGTGCGACTGCAATCCCGACGCCTTCATGGTCGGCCGAGAGTTCGCCCACATTCATCCGTACCCGGACAATGGCAGCATGCATGTCAAACTGTCCGCCGAGGATGCAAGGGATGTCATTGCGGCGGGCTGGGGCGAAGACCACTTCCTCGTCACCCTGGGGCATTATCCGCCGGGCCTGATCATGGTGTTTTCGCCGCGCAGTGACGAGGAACTTGAGGTCGTCAAAAGGATCGTGGCGCTTTCCCATGCGTTTGCAACGCGCTCCGGCCGAGGGCAATGAACAACAGCTGCACCCTGCCCGTGTCTCGCGGGCAGAACGGCGTGTCTTATGTGAAGCAGCACTGATTACATTTGGATTGCCCGCTGCCATCAAGCGGGTGCGCATGAACCGCCGGGTTCGGGTTTTTGCTCCCGCCCGGCTGACCTGTGCCGGGCGCATGGCGCATCGCCGGATAGCCGAATTTCAGGTCCGGCGATCAATTCATCGTTGATCCCCCACAGGTAAACTTGCACCGAACATGTTTCTCGTGATCTTTGGTGGCAAACGCTCGACCACTTGCAAATCTGAACAGGAAACACGATGCCGGACTTCGCCATTTATCCAAGCCTCAAAGACAAGAGCGTGATCGTTTCCGGCGGCGCACAGGGGATCGGCGCTGAAATCGTCAAGGCATTTGCCGGACAGGGAGCCCGGGTCGGTTTCCTTGATCTCGACGAGACCGCAAGCGCCGCCTTGGCCAGCACGGCGGAAAACACCGACTACGAAATCTGTGACCTCCGGGATATCTCCGCGATGCAGGCTGCTCTCGCAAAACTCACCGGACGGACAGGTCCTTGCCAGGTGCTGGTTAACAACGCCGCGCGCGACGACCGTCATGACTGGAAAGACGTCACACCCGAATACTGGGACGAACGCCAGGCCACCAATCTCCGTCATATGTTCTTTGCAATCCAGGCCATTGCACCGGAGATGATTGAAAATGGCGGCGGCTCGATCATCAACATGGGATCGAATTCCTGGTGGGAGGCGGGTGGCGGTTTCCCGTCCTATGCAACCGCCAAAGGTGCGGTCCACGGGCTGACACGGACAATGGCACGCGATCTGGGCGACCATCGCATCCGGGTTAACACGGTTGTCCCCGGCTGGATCATGACGGAGCGCCAGAAGGAACTCTGGGCAACGCCAGAGGCTCTGGAGGCGCACCGCAAGCGTCAATGCCTGCCGGACCTGATCGATCCCGTCTATGTCGCGCGCATGGTCCTGTTTCTGGCCTCCGACGACGCCGCCATGTGCTCGGCCAACAATTACATGGTCGAGGCAGGCTCTATTTGATTTCGGGCGTGCACCGGCACTTTAGAGAGGCCACCGCACGCCGGTCTTCTCCTCGGAAATGTCCCACAATTGCTTGGCTTGCTGCGCATCGAGGACAAACGCCTTCAGCGGGCACACACCAACCGGGCCGATCATCTCGAAACGCGTCGGGCCGTAATAAGCAGCCGGCGCTAGTCCCGCCTCCGTCGCGCACATGACCTCTGGCCACGAGCCGCGCTCGGCGGATTGCGCCAGCGGTGAAAGCATGACGGCGAGAAGCCGCGTGACAATGCCGGCCGTCTCCCGGATCAGGCCGGTGCGCGACGCGCCCGGATGGCAGACATGGATCTCCACGCTTTTGCCCGCTGCCTTCACCCGCCGCTGCAGTTCGTAGCCGAATACCATCTGTGCCAGCTTGCTCTGGGCGTAGGCGTTCCACGCAGAGTAATTTTGATCGTAGTTCAGATCGTCGAAGCAGATGCGGTTGTCGCCCATCTTGTAGCCGTTGCTGCCGACAACGACGATGCGGCCCGAAGACGCCTCAATCCGCTCAAAGAGCAGAGCGCACAGCAGGAAATGGCCGAAATGGTTGACGCCAAGCTGGCTTTCAAATCCGTCCACGGTGAGCTGTTGGGTCGCGATCTGCGCGATGGCGGCATTGCAGATCAGGGCATCTATCCGGGTTTCTGTTTCCAGAAGCTCCGCCGCCGCTTCGCGGACACTTGCCAGCACGGCAAGGTCCATGCGCACGAAACTTACGTCTGCGTCCGGCCCGAATTCCGCTTTCAGGGTGTCGATGGCGACGGCCGATCTCTCGGCACTGCGGTTCATCATCACCACCCGCGCGCCCTTTGAGAGAAGCACCCGTGTGGCCTCGAAACCGGCGCCGCCATTGGCGCCAGTGATGATAAATGTCTTGCCCGTCAGGTCACCGATACGCGCGGGCGTCCAGCCTTCCGGACCAAAGGGAGTCTTGCCAGACATGAGTGTCTCCTGGCTCGAAGTTGCAAAAGTAAAATTGTTTGTTTACATTTAGATCTACTAATAAAAAATGTAAACTCTAAATTTTACTTTTCAAAGAAAAAGCGATGCAAAAACGTGAAACTGACTGAAAAGAAAAGAGAAAATATTATCGAAGCTGCGATCGCGGAGTTTCGGGAACAGGGGTTTCTGGGAGCAAACACCACGCGGATCGCCAAGCGGGCCGGTGTTTCAAGCCGGACGCTCTACAATCATTTTCAGAGCAAGGAAGATCTTTTCGACGCGATCACCGAAATCATGCTCGCCCGCAATTGCGCCATGGCACCGGTCGACTACGACCCGGGCAGACCCTTGAGCGATCAGCTTGTTGACGCGTTGAACCGATACGTGGCGGTGATCACGGACGAGGAGGCAATCGGGGTCAACCGCATGATCATTTCCGAGTTCCTCAGGGACCTTGACCGGTCGCGCACATTCCTCGCGGAAGCAGCCGCGCATGATTATCCGGTCACGAAGTTGATCGCCGATGCGATGGAGGCCGGTGCGTTGAGAAAGGCGGATCCGGGCTACGCGGCAAATCAACTCCTGGCGCTGGTGAAGAACTTCTTCTTCTGGCCGGAATTCCTGATGGGTGAAAAACCCGAGACAGAGGGTATTATGACCGACTGCGTCGCGATGTTCCTGTCGCATTACGGCGGCCACGATGAGCGCGGATCAGCCTAGGTGTGGAATCTAAAAAGGTTGTTCACTCGCATTGAAGATCTGAGACTGATTGGTAACCAAACACAATCAGTTTCAGGATCGATGGAATGAACAACCTTTTTAGATTCCACACCTGGCTCCCACCTGATTTTCGCCATTGTCCCGAAAGTGGCTTGCTCTGCTCCCCAAGCGATCTATCTGCATTGACTGGCGGGCTTTTGGCTTGTGCCACCTGCAGAATGAGGGCGTGCGCA
This sequence comes from Pseudomonadota bacterium, assembly GCA_039179715.1. GTDB lineage: Bacteria > Pseudomonadota > Alphaproteobacteria > Rhizobiales > Stappiaceae > Roseibium. The sequence goes on along the minus strand of JBCDEN010000001.1, from coordinate 21,607 downwards.
TGTTTGATCCGAGCGCATTCAGACTTGATGGCCAGACGGCGATTGTCACCGGTGCGGGCGCCGGAATCGGCAGAAGCATCGCCGAGGTTTTTGCCGGCGCGGGTGCCGCTATTGTGGTCAGCGACCTGGACCAAGACGCCGCCAATGCAGCTGCGCTATCCATTGTCGCAGCAGGTGGCCGGGCCGTCGGAGTGGGTTGCGACGTCACCCGGGAAGAAGATCTTCAGACTGTCATTGATACTGCCTCGGACAGATTCAACGGGCTCAACATTCTCGTCAACAACGCAGGCGGCGGCGGACCGAGACCCTTCGACATGCCAATGACTGACTTTCGTTGGGCTTACGAACTCAATGTATTTTCCGTTTTCAGGTTGTGCCAGCTTGCAGCGCCACACTTGGACGCTGCCGGCGGCGGTGCCATCTTGAACATTACCTCCATGTCCGGGGACAACAGGAACGTGGAAATGGCGTCCTATGGCTCGTCAAAAGCTGCGGAAAGCCATCTGACACGCAACATCGCATTCGATCTCGGGCCAAGGAACATTCGTGTGAATGCCATCGCGCCCGGAGCAACGCGCACCGCCGCGCTGCAGAAGGTCCTGACCCCGGAGATCGAAGCCGCAATGCTCAAACACACACCGCTCAAGCGACTGGGCGAACCGGCTGACATGGCCAATGCGGCTTTGTTCCTGTGCTCACCGGCCGCAAGCTGGATCAGTGGCCAGATACTGACAGTGTCGGGCGGCGGAACCCAGGAACTGAGCTGAAACGCGGTGCCTTGAAGGTATCGCCGGGAGTTGGAGATGCGTTTTGACACCTTTACCAAATTCACGATGAACGCTCGCCACGTACTGTTTGCTGCCTGTCTCGCACTGTTGATACAGGATGAAGCCGGCGCCAACCCGCTTACCGCCCGCGAATCCGATCCGCGGGTGATGGGGTGGATGAAAGGGTTCCCGCCCGCGTCCGAAAAGATCATCACCCAACCGGACTCGGAGTATTTCAGCTTTCCCAAGCTACGCTGGTCGGTGTGTCACCTACGGGAGTTCCTGCCGACCAAACGGATCAGCCGTGGACTCGGCGCACCCAAACCGCTCGATTACCTGCCGGCCCGGGAATTCGCCGACATGCGCGATGCAATCGATGGGCTGGCCTTCACTCCGATGAATGGCGGCGGCGAGATGAGCTGGCGCGAGTCACTTTACGAAAACTACACGGACGGCATCCTGATAATCCATCGCGGTCAGGTGGTTTACGAGCGGTACTTCGGATGCCTGGAAGAAGACGGTGTGCACGCGGCCATGTCCATGACCAAGTCGGTGACAGGGCTTTTGGCAGAAATCATGGTCGTGGAGGGCGCGCTCGACGAAACCGCGCTTGTGTCCGATCTCGTTCCGGAAATTGGCGACAGCGCCTTCGCGACAGCAACCGTCAGACAGGTCATGGATATGACCACGGGCGTCAAATATTCCGAAGATTACGCTGACCCGGACGCGGATATCTGGCTTTACTCGGCCGCGGCAAGTCCGTTGCCCAAGCCTTCGGACTATGATGGGCCCGATGGCTATTGGGCGTATCTGCAGCAGGTCGAGCCCGAAGGCGATCACGGCGACGTCTTTCACTACAAGACGGTCAACTCGGACATGCTTGGCTGGATCATCAGCCGGGTTTCGGGAAAATCGGTGGCAGAATTCGCGTCGGAAAGGCTTTGGCGGCCGATGGGGACTGAACAGGAAGCCTACATGACCGTCGATGCACTGGGGGTTCCATTCGCTGGCGGTGGCTTGACGGCTGGCCTGCGTGATCTTGGCCGTCTCGGCCTCGTAATGCTGAACGGTGGCTTGGCTGGTGAAACCCGGCTGTTTCCCGAACAGGTGGTGAAAAACATCCGGCGCGGCGGCGATCCTTCAAGGTTCAAGGGCTTCCCGACGATACCAGGAGGCAGCTATACCAGTCAGTGGTGGGTGTTTCACAACAATAATGGCGCGTTTGCCGCACGCGGGGTCCATGGACAGACAATTTATGTGGATCCGAGCGCGGAAATGGTCCTGGTTCGCTTCGCCTCCTTCCCGCAGGCACAGAACGGGCTCATCGATCCAACGTCACTGCCCGCTTACGAAGCCGTGGCCGAATACCTGAAGTCGCGTTGATGAGAACGGTTGTGATGGCCGCCGGGCAATCACGGCATGGCTGTTCGACAGGCAGCCGTTCGCATCTCCCGCAATCACAAAAACCCGCCCGCCTTCGCCTCTGTCGCGAAGTTCCCGGCGAGATTTTTTCCATGCTTTTTTGATACTTTCCGCTCAGTTGAATTGTAATGTTATACAGTTACTGTAAAACAGAGTCCGATTGCAGGAATGCTGAAGGTCCATGCTGTGCGGAACGGGCATGCGGAAACACTCATTTTCTGCGACGTCCCACACAAAGATGAATTCAAGGCAATGAGTTAAGGGAGACCTGAATGAAAACACGTGCAGCCATCGCCTGGGCGCCGAACCAGCCCCTCGAGATTGAGGAGATTGATCTGGAAGGCCCGAAAGAGGGCGAGGTCCTTGTCCGGATCGTCACCACGAGCCTTTGCCACACCGACGTCTTCACCCTGTCCGGGGAAGATCCGGAAGGGTTGTTTCCCTGCATTCTCGGCCACGAGGGCTGCGGCATCGTCGAAGAAGTCGGAAAAGGCGTCACCTCGGTCGCACCCGGTGACCACGTCATTCCGCTCTACATCCCCGAAGATCCGGACTGCCCCTATATCAAGTCGGGCAAGACCAATCTCTGCCAGACCATCCGCAAGACCCAGGGCGCCGGACTGATGCCGGATGGAACATCCCGCTTTTCCTACAAGGGCAAGCAGATCCTCCACTACATGGGCACAAGCACATTCAGCGAGTATACGGTCCTGCCGGAAATATCCGTGGCCAAGATCACCACGGAAGCCCCCCTCTCCAAGGCGTCGGTCATGGGCTGCGCGGTCCCGACCGGCATCGGTGCCGTGCGCAACACCGCCAAGGTCGAGCCCGGCTCGACGGTCGGCGTGTTCGGTCTCGGTGCCGTCGGCATGGCTGTTATTCAAGGCGCGGTCCTGAACGGTGCCGCCCGGATCATCGGGATAGACATCAACACCTCGAAGTTCCCGCTCGCCAAGGCACTTGGCGCTACGGAATGCATCAATCCGAAAGACTTTGACAGTCCCATTCAGGACGTTCTGGTCGAGATGACCAATGGCGGACTGGATTACACATTCGAGGCCGTCGGGAACGTGGAACTGATGCGCTCCGCGCTCGAAGCCTGCCACAAGGGCTGGGGCGAGTGCACGGTTATCGGCGTGGCCGGTGCCGGACAGGAGATCGCGACGCGTCCGTTCCAGCTTGTAACCGGCCGTGTCTGGCGCGGGACGGCATTCGGCGGCGTGCTGGGCCGCAGCCAGTTGCCGGGAATGGTCGATGAATGGCTGCGCGGCGATTTCAGCGTGGATCCCTACATCACGCACCACATGAACCATGAGCAGATCAACACCGCGTTCGATCTCCTGAAAGCCGGTGAGTCGATCCGCTCGGTGATCCACTTCCGTCCGAGCGAGACTTTGACGGTGAATTCGCTTCCGGGGAAAATCGTCACCGGGTAGGTCACAGCGCTCAAGCCGGAAAGTTGCGCCTTTCAAGGGCAGCGGGTTTGGTCTTGGGCACCATCCGCTGTCCTGTTTCACATTACGGCGTCACACCGACAGCATCCGCGACACTTGCCCGCGTCACTTCGGACATCGTCGTGTGGATCCTGATTGTCGCAATAGGTTTGTCAGGCTCCAGCACGCCGATGACCGTTTCGATGTCCGGACAGCCCTCATCCCGGCACGCCAGCTCGGCAACGGTGACCGGCGTGTCGTCGGGCAGGTTCATCAGCTCCCGGGTCCAGGCCTTGATCTCCGACGACTTGGCCTTCAACCGGCCGAATTTCGGTGCCAGCGGATTGTGGAACGTTTTCATTCCGCGGCAACGCCTTCCTGATGGACGCAGTGCTTGAAGCCGGCCTCGATCGTGTCGCGCGGCAGGTCCCGTCCGATGAAGACGATCCGCGTCGTCCGCGGCTCGTCCGGCTTCCAGGGCCGCTGGTGATCGCCTTCCAGCAGCATGTGGACACCCTGCATCACGAAGCGGTCGTCGTCATCTGCAAAGGCGATGATCCCCTTCATGCGCAGCATGTCCGGACCGAAGTCCTGCGCAATCATCTGCATCCAGGGAAAGAACTTCTGCGGATCGAGCGGCGCATCGCTGAGCAACGAAAAACTCGTGACGTGATCGTCGTGATCGTGGTCGTGAAAGTGTTTCAGAAACTCCGGTTCAATCTCGAGCACGCGGTCGAGATCGAAAGCACTGCGCCCGAGTATGTTCTCCAGGGGAACCTGGCAGCGTTCACTGCGATGAATCACAGCTGTTGGATTGATCCTGCGGATGCGTTTTTCAACCTCCGTACGTTCCTCATCGTTGACAAGGTCGATCTTGTTCAAGAGCACGATGTCCGCAAATGCCAGCTGTTCCTGGGCTTCATGCGCCTTGTCGATCTCAACCAGCAGGTGCCTGGCATCGACAACGGTCACGATCGCATCCAGCTTGGTTTTCGACTGCACGTCCTCATCGACAAAGAATGTCTGGGCGACCGGAGCCGGATCGGCGAGGCCTGTCGTTTCGATCAGGATCGCATCGAAGTGATTTCTCCGCTTCATCAGACCTTCGATGATGCGGATGAGGTCGCCGCGCACGGTGCAGCAGATGCATCCGTTGTTCATTTCGAAGACTTCTTCATCCGCGTCGACGACAAGGTCGTTGTCGATCCCGACATCTCCGAATTCGTTCACGATCACCGCATAGCGCTTGCCGTGATTTTCCGTGAGTATTCGGTTGAGCAGCGTGGTTTTTCCAGCGCCCAGGTAACCGGTGAGTACGGTCACCGGTGTCCTCTGCAAATCGTTCATTGTGACCTCCGAGAAAAGGGAGTGAGATTGGAAACGGTGCGCAACACCGGCCTGATAAAGGCCTGCACTGCGTTTTTGAGACATGCCGCAAACGAAAAGGAACCGGCGTTGGTCACGGCGGTGAACAGTTCGCGTACCGGCCCGGGGTCGATACCGTCCGTGATGAAAACGAGCCGTGTGCGGTGGTCGGCATCGGGCCAGGCGGGAAGCCGGACAGGCTCGGAGACAGTGTGCTGGACCGCATGCACGATCAGCGGCTCTTCGGGACGGTCCTCGCTCGCGATGATCCCCTTCACGCGCAGCAGCTGTTGTCCGGCCGAATTCTGAAGCAGTGCAAGAAACCGGTGGAACCTTTCTTCCGACAAAGGCGTCTCGCTCACGATGCTGAATGTCCGGATGCCCGCACTGTGTCTCGACAAGCCCTTGTCTTCATCAAGACGGATCTCGTGACCGGTTTCGTGCACTATCGCTGCTTCAAGCGCCAGCCAGCCGATGACATCTTCTCCCTGGTCGACGGCAGCGTATGGCCGCGGTGAAAACAGGGACGAAACATCGATCTGCCGGCTGTCGACGATCTCGGCACTTGCATTGAGTGTGCGCAGTTCTTGCGACAGCAGGCCCATTTCCCGAGAACCATCAGGCTCCGGCAGCACGTCCGTTTTGGTAAGGACGATGCGGTCCGCGAACGCGATCTGCTTCAATGCCTCGAAATGGTTTTCGACGGAACTGGCGCCCGCTATTGCGTCGAACAGGGTCACCACACCGGCCAGATAATACTCCGCTCCCCTTGCGTCGCCGGTATCTTGCCCGGTGCCCGTCTTGTCTCTGGACAGCGCGTTGACCAGCGGAGCCGGATCTCCAAGACCGCTCATCTCGACGATGACGCGCGTGAAAGGCGGCACCAGAGCGTGCCGCACGGCGCTTTCAAGCGTATCGAGCGTGCTGCGGATGTCGGTCGTATCAGAGCAGCACAGGCACCCCGTGGAAACCTGGCTGATCGTCATTTCCCCTCGGCGGACGATCAGGTGGTCGACGGCAACGTCGCCGAACTCGTTGATGATCACAGCGGTATCCTGAACGCCGGGATCGCTCAGGAACGCATTCAAAAGCGTCGACTTCCCGGAGCCGAGAAAGCCGCTCAGCAGGAAGACGGGTATGCGGTCGGGGAGGCCCATGATGTCCGGAGTGCTCGCTTTTCGGTGTCTCGGTGGTGATTGCCGCCGCGTCATTGTTTCACACGCAGCGCGACGAATGATGTCCGGTGATCAGCCAGTGCGCATCGAACTCTTCGAAAGTGAACAGAAACCGCGCCGGAACGATATCCTCTCCTGTCGCTCTGGGGAACCGAAATGAATAGATCCCGCCTATGGTTATGGTTCCAAGATTCCGGTCGGTCCGGCTCTCCTCACTTTCGACCGTGCAGGTCGGATTGCCATCCGACAGGAAGAATTCGAAATAGCGGCGGCGGCCGGCTTCGGTAACGATAATCTCGTTCGACAATGTCGGTACAAGGATCGCGTCCGGCGCGTAAAGCTGCACAATTGCATCGATCCGACCGGCGGCGACTTCTTCCCTCCACCGTGTCAACGTCGCGCGCGCAATGTCTGTGCGGCCTGTGTCAGCTCCCTGAACATGTTCAGCCCGAGTGTGTTCCAAGGTCCGCCCCTGATCTATACCCTTGTCCGCGGCAACAAGACACTCTCGGAACACGGTACGCCTTTCGGCAACGGTTTCAGTGTCGATCAGCCATAGGACCCATTTTCATCTTGATTTGTTATGTTATATCGTATCATGTCCAAATCAAGGACGTTCGGATGCGCAGTTGACACAGTCGCACGGCGTCACCACCTGGAGCGGCCATTGCCAAACGGATCGGGCCAAGGTGCCGGATCTGAGCCACAAACGCTATCCGGGGCTGTGCTAAGACCCTGCATTTCGGCTTGAAAATCAACGACAGAGGTTTCGAAAAGTATGACTTATGCTGCGAGTGTTGCGGCCATGGCAGAGTATCGCAAGGAGCACGGGTTGCGTCCGTCCCGCGAAGACGCCGAGGCGGCCGTTCGTGTTCTTCTGGAATGGAGCGGCGATAACCCCGACCGCGAAGGGCTGGTTGACACACCCGCCCGTGTTGCACGTGCCTACGAGGAGTTTTTCGAGGGCTACGCGGTCGACCCGGTGGCGTTGCTTGGCCGTACATTCGAAGAGACCGATGACTATGACGATCTGATCGTGCTCCGGAACATGCGCCTGGAATCGCATTGCGAACATCACATCGTGCCGATAATCGGGAAGATACACGTAGCCTATCTTCCAGCAAATCGCGTGGTCGGGATCAGCAAGCTGGCGCGCGTGGTGGATGTCTATGCAAAGCGTCTCCAGATCCAGGAAACGCTGACGTCTCAGATCGCCGACACCATTCAGGACGTGCTCCAGCCCAGGGGTGTCGCAGTTGTCATTGAAGCCTCGCACATGTGCATGACCACCAGGGGCATTAAGAAGCCTGGCGTCTCCATGTTGACGCGCAGGTTTCTTGGGGAATTTCAGACAGATCCGGAGCTCAGAAGAGACTTTCTGTCGTCGGTCACTGTTTCAGAAGGAGGATTTGCATGATGGCCGAGCGGACACCATTTGCGCCACGCCAGACTGTTGAACAGGTTGAAGAGGGTAATCTCCTCGCGCCGAAATTCGACGCAAATGGCCTGTTGCCCGTCGTGACCACGGATGCCGGGACCGGCGACGTCCTGATGATGGGCGTGATGAACGAAGAGGCCCTGTTGCGGACGATCACGACGGGCGAGGCCCATTACTGGAGCCGCAGCCGCAAGTGCCTGTGGCACAAGGGGGCAACCAGCGGGCTTGTGCAGAAGGTGGTCGAAATGAGGATCGACGACGATCAGGACGCGGTCTGGCTGCGTGTGGCGGTCGAAGGCGGTGCCAGCTGTCACGTTGGCTACCGCTCGTGCTTCTATCGCGCGATCCCGACCGGGTCGGAACGGAGCCCTGTCGAATTGAGCTTCACGGAAACCGAAAAAGCCTTTGACCCGAAAGAGGTCTATGGTGACGCACCGAACCCGACACAATTGTGAGGGTTGCGGCTTGCGTTAGTGCGGCACAACGCCGGTAATCCGATAAGGCAGGTTCTCAAACGTGGCGGTTGGTATAGTCTTCCGCCATGGAGGAGACTCAGCACTTGAAGGCGCAGCTTGATCTGATGCAGGCTGCGCTCGATCACATCAATCAGGGCTTCACCGTCTTTGACAGCGACCTCAGGCTGGTCGCCTGGAACCGCGGGCTGTCGGACATGCTTGACATGCCGGAGGACATCATCCGGCGCGGCTCGCACCTGGAAGCCTTTATCCGCGTGAATGCGGAACGCGGCGAATACGGCCCCGGCGACATCGAGGGCAAGATCGCCCGGCGGATCGAGCGCGCCAGGCTGTTCGAACCGCATTATTTCGAGCGCGTGCGCCCGAACGGCCGGATCATTGCGGTCTCCGGCACCCCGCTGCCGCAGGGCGGCTTCGTCACGATCTATTCCGACGTGACCGAAGAGCGGAAAAAGCAGGAAAAGCTGGAGCGGACCGTTGAAGAACGGACGCGCGCGCTGCAGCAGAGTGAAGACTGGCTGCGGCTCGTCACCGACAACATTCCGGCCCTGATCGCCTATCTGTCTCCCGGTCCGGTGTTCCGTTTCGCCAACCGCCGCTATGCGGACTGGTTTGGGCATTCGGTGGCATCCATCGCCGGCCGCGCCGCTGCGGAAGTCGTCGGTACAGACCTTTTTACCGAGCTCGAACCGCATATCGAGCACGCCTTCAAGGGAAATGCCGTAAGTTACGAATATGAGCGCAAGCGGCCGGACGGAACCAGGGCCTATATGCGGTCCACGCTCATTCCCGACATGACCGCGGACGGACGCACGCTCGGTATCTTTGTCCTGTCGCTCGATGCCACTGACCAGAAACAGGCCGAAGCCACGCTGGTTCAGTCCCAGCGCATGGATGCCGTTGGCAAGCTGACCGGTGGTCTTGCCCACGATTTCAACAATCTGCTGGCGATCCTGATGGGTAATCTGCTCTCCATCAGCCGGATGGAAGCTCCGCTGGAAAAAGCCGATGTGGACCGTAAGCTGGAACCGGTGCTCGAAGCCACGAAACGGGGTTCGGATCTCATACAGCGCCTCCTTGCCTTCAGCCGCGGCAAGGCGATCGACCCGCAGACCGTTTCCCTGGCACGGCTCGTGTGCAATGCCGGAAGCCTTCTTCATGGGTCGCTGCCCTCGTCCATACGGCTCGAAACAGAGGTGGCCGATCCGGGCATCGGTGCCTGCATCGACCCGACTCAAATGGAATCGGCCTTGATCAATCTGGCGTTCAATGCCCGCGATGCCATGCCGGATGGCGGCACCCTTCAGATCGCCTTGAGCGAGCTCGCCATTGAAAAGCGCGAGGCAGACGACCTGGGTGTTGCGTCCGGCCGCTTCTCCAGGATCACCGTGACCGACACCGGCAGCGGCATGGACGAGGAGACCCGCCTCAAGGTGTTCGAGCCATTTTTTACGACAAAGGCCTTCGGCACGGGCAGCTGCCTGGGACTTTCCATGGTCTACGGCTTCATTCGCCAGTCCGGAGGCGCCGTCACGGTGGACAGCAAACCGGGAAACGGAACTTGCCTGACACTTTATCTGCCCTACCGAAGGGTATCGGCGTCCGGGACCCCGGGCGACACGGCAACCGGAGAGGACGGCCTGGATCGCGGCCAGGGGGAACTTTTGCTCCTCGTTGAAGACGACCCCGACGTTGCCAACACGGTCACGGACCAGTTGCAGAACCTCGGATACTCCGTTCTGAGGGCCGAAAGCGCGGACGATGCGCGCGCTCTTGCCCTTGATCTGCCGGATCTCAAGGCGGTCCTGAGTGATATCATCATGCCCGGGCAGATGAACGGGCTGGTGCTCGCGCGCGAAATCCGGCGGCAGCGCAAGGATCTGGGCATCGCGCTGATGTCGGGCTATGCGGACTGGTCGGATCTTGCGGGAAACGAGCAGGACTGCCAGTTTCCGGTCCTGGCGAAACCTTTCTCCGATGATCAACTGGCGCAGACGCTCCGGCAGATCCTCCAAAATCCATCTGATGTTCAATTGGAATCGATCGAACATCGAAAAGCTGATCGCATCTGATCTGATCAAGCGGGAGCGTGAACGTCTTGCAGAAGAGCTTCGCACCATCGGCGAAACTGACCGTCTTCATCGTTGACGACGAGCCGGAAATCGGCCAGCTCCTGCGCGAAGCCATGGCTCATTTCGACATGACCGGCGAAACGTTTTCCACCGGCAGTTCCATGTTGGCGGCGCTGGCCAACGAAATCCCGGACGCCTGCATTGTCGACCTCGGACTGCCGGACATGGAAGGCATGGCACTGATCAACGAGATCCGCAGAATTTCCTCGGTTCCGATCATCGTTCTGTCCGCACGCGGCCATTCGACGGACCGCGTCATGGGGCTTGAACTGGGGGCCGACGACTATGTCGTCAAACCGTTCGACCCGCGCGAAGTCGTCGCGCGCATCCGCTCGATCCTGCGACGCTCCGCGGACCGGACACCGGCACAGGGCGAAGTGGACCTGGCCAGGTTCGAGGACTGGTCGTATCGCCCTTCCTCCCATTGCCTGACGTCCCCGGAGGGCGAAGAGACCTTCCTGTCAACCGGCGAAGCCACGCTGCTCGAAGCCTTGCTGCGTGCACCCAAGCGGGTCCTGACCCGGGACTACCTGCTCGAACATGGCGGCCGCGACGAGAGCCTCGACCGGTCAATCGATGTCCGGATCTCTCGGTTGCGCAAGAAGCTCAACCGCAAGAACGAAGCCGCGCATATCAGGACAATCTACGGGTCCGGCTACATGTTCGCAACGGCGGTAGCCTGGAGCTGATGTCAAGCCGGAGCTCCGCATTTGCCGCTTGGCGGATACAGCTCTCACCGAACGGTAGATCCCTGAGATAGCAAAAGAAAAAAGGCGGGAGGATTGCTCCTCCCGCCGTCTTCAAGCCCAGCTTCGCTTTCCTTAGAAGCTCAGGGAAACATCCCTGTGGCTGGAAAGGCATGCGGCAACGTCAAGAGCCATATCGGTCGGCAGTCTGTCCTGCTGCCTCAGACCGATATTGTTGCCCACCGCAGCGTCGTATTCCTGCAGTGCCGGCAGAAGCTCCTTTGCGGCTCTTTCGCGCCATGCAAGATCGGCCTGGAGCGCGGCAATCGACTTGTCGATCTCCGCCAGGGCCTCTTCCGCGTTCGGCTCTCGGCTGCGCATGATCTTGCGGGCTTCGGTCAGGCCTTTGCGAATATCGCTGGTGCCTTCAGCCTCTCCCACTTTCGAGCGCATGGCCGCAATGGCTTCGACGGCTGCTTCGGGTTCCAGCTGCGCGACCTGCACCTTGAGCTCTTCCAGCTCCGGACCAAACGCGGCGACGGTCTCGGCATCGGCGAGAATGGCCTTGACCTCCAGGATCGGTTCGTAGGCCTGATCAACGGTCCGTCGGTACATTTGCCGTGCGGTGGTCTCCGCTTTCTGGATCTTTGAGAACTCCCCGTATACCTCGTCCCAATTCTCCGGGATCTTGGCGAGGATCGCGTCGTGTTCCTGTTGGAGCGCTTCAATCTGTTCCTGCGCACGCTCGCCCTGCGCCGTGGAGTAGACCGCTCCGTCGCCGGACCGGCTGACAATCACCTTCAGTTCTTCGATACGCGCGTCGATCCGGCGGGCATCACGTTCAAGGGCCCGGACTTCCGTGTGGATGGGTTTGAAATCACCCGAAGCCTGTGCAACCGCGTCTTCCGCATCGCGGATTGCCGTCATCTTCGGCAGCGCTTCCTTCGCCTTTTCGAAGCCCTCTGCAAGATCGTCCTGAAGGTCTTCCGGCAGGTAGCTCATGTCCACGCCTTCGACCTTGTCGATCGCCGCCAGGATGCTTGCGCCGTTTTGACGGAAATCCTCGTAGACGAGCGTTTCCATGCAATATTGCAGGCGCGGGTTCTTCGGCGGTGGTGCCGTCTCCGACAACAGCGAGGACCGGTTCGGCAGGTAGTTCACCAGCTGCGGGTAGAACCCGACGATGCCAAGTGCAAACAGCTGCAGCGCAATGAATGCGATCACGCCCTTGTACATGTCGATGGTCTTGACCACCGCAGGTGCCACACCGCGAAGATAGAACAGGGCGAACCCGAAGGGCGGTGTCAGGAACGAGGTCTGGATGTTCAGGCCGATCATGACACCGAGCCAGACGGCGGTGACATTCGCCCCGGGATCGGACAGCAGGATCGGCGCCACGATTGGAACCACAACCACGGCGATCTCGATGAAATCGAGGAAGAAGCCGAGGATGAAGATCACCAGCATGACGATCAGGAACTGGGCCCAGAAACCGCCGGGCAACCCTTGCAGGAATTCCTTGACGAGGTGCTCACCACCGAATGCGCGGAAGGCCGAGGTCAGCATGGCCGCACCGAGCAGGATGATGAAGACCAACGACGTGGTCTTGGCCGTCTCGACCATGACGCCGCGCAGCGTGTCATCAAGTTTCAGCGTCCGCCAGCCGGACCAGAAGATTGCCAGAAGGACAAGCGACACCGCGATAAGCGCAAGGATGAGGCTCAGCACATCCTGCGAACTCTCGATACGTTTGATGTTGACTTCGCCGAAGAAACTGATGACGACGGCGAGACCAAGAAGCGCAAGGATTGCAAGAATTGCAGGCGAATAAGCGCCCTTTTCACCTTCCTTGAGGCGGTATCCCGCCATGACCATCGCACCGACCGCACCGATTGCACCAGCCTGGTTGACGGTCGCGATGCCCCCGATGATTGATCCAAGCACAAGGAAGATCAGCGCCAGGGGGGGCACGAGGGTGATGACAACCTTGACAGCGAACTGGCGCGTGAAGGTGCCTTCCTCATGCACTGCTGGCGCGGCCTTCGGGTTCATCAGCGCGAAGCCGAGAATGAAGAGCATGTAGAGGCCGACAAGCACCAGGCCCGGCAGGAACGCACCCAGGAACATTTCACCGGCGCTGGTCGAAACCACGGAAAAATCCGACGGCATGGAGAGTTCGCCGGTGCTGTCCTTGAACAGCGTCTGACGCAGCGACCCAGCCTGATCGACGGCACTCGCGAGCTGGTCGGCAAGAATGATGAGAACGATCGACGGCGGAATGATCTGTCCGAGCGTGCCGGACGCGGCGATCGTGCCTGTTGCGAGCGGAACCGAATAATTGTTGCGCAGCATCGCCGGCAGCGAGATCAGGCCCATTGCCACGACCGTTGCACCGACGATTCCGGTTGTCGCGGCGAGAAGAGCGCCCACGAACACGACCGAGATGCCAAGGCCGCCGGGGACGGGACCGAACAGCCGTGCCATCGTGACAAGCAGATCCTCTGCGATCTTCGAGCGCTGCAGCATGATCCCCATGAAGACGAACAGGGGAATGGCGATCAGCGTGTCGCGTTCGGCTTCCCAGTAAATGCCGCGGAAATTGGTAACACCTGCGCTCAGCCATTGGCCAGGTCCGCCGGAATCGAAAAACGCATCGGTCCCGGTCGAAAACAGATACCCGGTCCCGGCTGCAAGACCGATTGTCAGGATCGCCGCCCCGGGAAGGGCAAACGCGACTGGGAAACCGGATCCCAGTGCTAACGCCATCAGGACGACAAGAAGAGCTAGAAAGAAGAGTTCCATGTCAGAAGATCTCGTCAGGCGTTAATTGACTGGATGGTTTTCATGGTCGCGGCCGCCCGGCTCACCACGTATGTCCGCGATCGCGTCCAGGAAATAAGACACGAACTGGATCATCATGGTAACGGCGAACACGCCCAGGAATCCCGCCATGAGGTATTTGACATAGAGCCCGAACCCGGCCTGCGTCGTCTCGTAGGACAGGATCGGCGCATTGATCACGTTCTGCTTCCCGGCCATGCCGATCAGGATGATCACGGCGCAAAGCGACATGCCCAGAACGATGGAGCCGAAGGCGTTCACGTATCCCTTGGTCCGTGAGGACATCCCGGCATAGAAAACATCGACCCGCACGTGGCCTTCCTCAAGCAGTGTGTAGGCACTGGCGAACAGGAACAACGCCGCGTACCAGAACCTCACCAGGTCGGCCATGAAGGCCTGCTCGTAGGACAGGATGAAACGGCCGACCACGATCAGCAGTTCGGCGACGACCACGAGCAGCGCGAGCCAGATAAATCCGAGTGTTCGCGTGAAGGCGGCGATCACGAATGACAATCCGATAAGCGGCATGTGTACATATCCGCCGCGAAACTGGGAGCGCCCGAGATTGGCGGCCATATCTGCGCCGACTACGGCCTCAAGAAGGCCTTCGACGCGCAGAAAGGAAATCACGGCATCCACAAGACCAACAATCAGAACAGCGAAAAACATCGCCCTAATCAGATAGGCATTGATGTCGCTGATTTTCTTGCTGTCTTCACGCAACGACCTGTGCTTTGTGCGCTGAACCAGCAGCACGGCCCAAACGATCGCACCGACATAGAGCGCCAGTTGTACCCAGGCCCAGACAATCGGCATCGACCCGTTCGCTTGCCCGCCGTATATCGGAGCGATGCCGGGAAGGTCCTGCCAGAAGGTCAGATAATTGTTGATCAGAAAGGCTGCCATGATCATGAGGATCAGCCAGCCGAATGTCCTGTATGATACCGCGCTTTGGTGTTTCCCTGCAGGAATGTCCCCACCTGCCGAGACGTCGTCTCCAACCCCGCCTACAGCCGCCATGGCGAATGTGCCCTATCTTATTGTCAAACAAAAAACGGGGGCGGGACTTCTCCCGCCCCCACCTAAGCTTTGCCGGAAGGGCTTAGACTTCGATGCCGAGCACGCGGTTGCGCTGCTGCGTGTAGCCGGTGTCGGCGAGCAGCATCCAGCGACCGATCTCGGAACGGGCCTGCGCGAAGCTTTCGTGTGTGCGCGCTGCAAGGTCGGAGTGAGAGATTGTCTCTTCAAAGACCTCCTCAGCAGCTTCACCGAAGGCGTCGTAGACCTCGTCGTTGAACTGCTTCAGCTCAACGCCGTGCTCGTTGATGAGACGGTCGAGATAGACACCGTTATTGGCATTGGTTTCAGCCATCTGGCGGGCGTTTTCTTCGTTACAAGCCGCCTGGATGATGGCCTGGTCTGTCGGCGAGAGTTGGCTCCACCAGGACTTGTTCATGCCGAAGGCGAGCTGGGAACCCGGCTCGTGCATGCCCGGATAGTAATAGTACTTGGCTGCTTCATAGAACTTCATGAAGTAGTCGTTGTACGGTCCGACCCACTCGGTCGCGTCAACGGCACCGGAAACAAGGTTTTCGTAGATCTGGCCACCCGGCAGGGACACCGGAGACGCGCCGAGTTTCGCCATGACGTCACCGCCGAGGCCCGGAATACGCATCTTCAGACCTTTCAGGTCGTCCGCGGTTTCGATTTCCTTGTTGAACCAGCCGCCCATCTGAACGCCGGTGTTGCCGCACGCGAAGTTTTTCAGACCGAACTCGTCACCAACTTCATCCCACAGTTCCTGGCCGCCGCCATACTTGATCCAGGCGTCAATCTCGGCATAGGTCAGACCGAACGGAACAGCTGTGAAGTAAGCCCACGCCGGGTGCTTGCCCTTCCAGTAGTAGTCCGCAGCGATATAAGCCTGCGCGTTGCCGGATGCGACTTCATCGAAAGAGTCGAATGCACCGACGCGTTCGCCGGCCGCGAAGTACTGAACATTGATGCGACCATCGGTAAGTTCACCGATACGGGCTGCAAGGCGCTGAGCCGAAACCCCAAGGCCCGGAAAGTCACGCGGCCACGTGGACACGATCACGAGATCTGTTGTGCCCTGCGCGATTGCCGGAGCGGCGAGTGCGGAACCTGCGGCGATACCACCGGCGCCAAGACCAGCTTTTTTGATAAACGAACGACGATCCATTAGTTTCCTCCCTAATCGGACCAGATAATTCCGGATCGGTCTGCAACCTTGCACCGATCTCGCCCAATGTCTAGTTGACGTGACGGACGGAAAGCTATTCGTGGTTCTGCGCATTTTCTCAGTAGTACTACCGAGAAATTCGAAATAGATGATGGCTTATTGGACACCTGCACAACAGGAAAGCAACTTTCGTGACCTTCAAGACAAAACTGCTACTCATCACGATCCTGCCGCTCATCGCGGTTTCCGTTCTGATCGGCGGCACGACCTACTACCAGTCACGAAAGCTCATCGATGCCGAGACCCAATCCGTCGAACAGAGGATCCTTGCGGCGAAGCGGCAGGAGATCCGCAACTATGTCAGCCTTGCACTGACATCCATCGAACAGATCTACAGGAGAGAGCCGGGTGGACGGGAAGCCGCGCAGGAAGAAGTGAAGGAAATTTTGACGAACCTCACCTTCGATCATGACGGCTATTTCTTCGTCTACACGCTCGACGGCACCAACGTCGTGCATCCAAAATTGCCGCACCTAGTCGGCGAAAACTGGTGGGACCTGCAGGACGACAACGGTGACTACGTTATCCGCAACCTGATCACCCAGGCCAGGTCGGGTGGCGGTTTTCACCAGTATGTCTGGCACAAGCCCTCAACAGGGTCGGTCGAGGAAAAACTCGGTTACGCTATCCTGCTGAACAAGTGGGGCTGGATGCTCGGCACCGGCCTTTACACCGACGACATCCAAAAGGAAGTTGCCACGATCAGGGCTGAGTTTGCGCAGAACATCCGCCAGACACTGCTTGTGACCTTCCTCATCACCCTGGCCGGAATTGCCGTCGCCGGAACGCTGATCGCCTGGGTCCGATTCTCCGAACAGCGCTTCGCGGACAGCAGGTTGAAGGAATTGACGAACCGGATCTTCCAGGTCCAGGAACAGGAACGCAAACGCGTCTCCACCGAGCTTCACGACAGTATCTCGCAGCTCCTGGTCTCCGTTCGCTACGGCATCGAGATGATCCACAGCGAAGCGACCCGCGATCCCGATCTTCAGGTTCAGGCCGCGAAGTGTCTCAAGACGCTCGATGGAACAATCGCCGAGGTGCGGCGGATTTCCCGGGATCTGAGACCGAGCGTTCTGGATGACATGGGTCTGGCTGCTGCACTTGGAAGCCTCGGCAACGAGATCCAGAACCAGTCGGGCATAACCGTGAAGGTGGATGCGCAGCAATGCCACAGCCGGTTGTCCGACGGCGCCAAGACGGCGCTCTACCGGGTGGTTCAGGAGTGCATGACCAATGTCGCCCGGCACTCTCATGCCAGCAAGGTCAACATCGATCTGAAGGTGGGTGTCCATGACCTGACCCTGTGCGTGGAGGACAATGGCATCGGCTTGCCAAGGCCGTTGCCCAAGACCGGCGGCCTCGGGTTCCGGAACATGCGCGAGCGCATCGAGACTTATGGCGGCAAGTTGATTTTGAGCCGGCACTCTTCCGGGGGTACAAGGATCAAGGTGCAGATGCCGCTCGACAACACGGCGGCAAAGGCTGCGTGATTTGAACATGACATCGCATTCCTTTTCGTCCTCTTCGGTTGAAAGACCCATTCGCGTCCTGCTTGCCGACGACCACGAACTCGTGCGCGACGGCATCCGGGCACGCCTGCAAAAGGTGCCGGAGCTTGAGATCGTCGGCGAGGCGACCAACGGACGCGAGGCCGTGCGCATGACCCGCAACCTCAAGCCGGATGTGCTTTTGATGGACGTGTCCATGCCCGTCATGAACGGCCTTGAGGCGGCAATGGAGATCCGCAAGACCCATCCCGGGGTCGGCGTGCTGATCCTGTCGGTCTACGACAATCCCGAATATGTTCGCGGCGTCGTTCAGGCCGGTGCGCGCGGATACATTCTTAAGGACATCTCGGCCCAGGAAATGATCACCGCCATCACGAGTGTGGCCTCCGGCGGCTATTTCTTTTCATCCGCCATCGGGCCGACTCTTGTGGGCGCGAGCGCGTCCGCTCCCGTGGAAGACCCGTATGGATTGACGGAGCGCGAACGTCAGGTCCTGACAGCGATCGCAAAGGGTCAGCCGAACAAGGAAGTCGCCAAGGCGCTCGGGATCAGCGTGCGCACAGTGGAATCGCACCGGCTCAATCTTCGCGAAAAGGTGGGGACGCGCAACGCGGCCCAACTTTACAAGGTTGCGCAGGAATTGGGATTGCTGGATTAGGCGTCTTTCAGGTACATCTGCTTCCGGGGGCCCTGCCCCGAATAACGACGCTTCCCTTCAAGGCCTGAAATGACCAAACCACTTGTTCTGGTAACAGCCGACGTAAAACCCATCGACGGGTTCAACTGGCATGCCGTCAACGCAACCTATCTGCACGCGGTCCTGAAAGGCTCCGACGCGATCCCGATGATCCTGCCTTCGCTCGGGAACGAACTGGATCTCGACGCAGCGCTTGATCAGGTCGACGGTGTGGTCGCGACCGGGTCCCGCTCCAACGTCAATCCAGCCCTCTACGGTCAGGAGCCGACGGAGGCGAATGGCCCCTACGATCCGGATCGGGATGCGACGACGCTGCCCCTTCTGAGGCGCGCCGTGGAACGCGGCATCCCCGTGTTTGCAATCTGCCGGGGGATGCAGGAACTGAACGTCGCCATGGGCGGCACCCTTCTGACCGAAGTGCAGGAGCTGAGCGGCCGGAAAGACCACAGGGCACCAGTCTCCGAACAGCAGGACGAGCGTTTCCGGATCGCGCATCCAGTGGACGTGGCTGAAGGCGGCACGCTTGAAGACGTGATCGGTTCAGAACCGTTCGACGTCAATTCGCTGCACCGTCAGGCCGTGGGTGAACTTGGCGGCGGCCTTGTGATGGAAGCCCGCGCGGAGGATGGAACGATCGAGGCAATGTCCGTCACGGACAGCGCCGGATACGTGCTCGCGACCCAGTGGCACCCCGAATACTGGGTGTCCACGGACGGACCGTCGCAAAAACTGTTCTCGGCCTTCGGGGATGCGGTCCGCGCCTATCGGGAAAAACGGCTCGGGCTCTGATGCGTCAGTGACGTGGCTCCGGCCCTGTCTTGATAACTCAGCCCCAGCCGAGCGACGCGATCAGCAGCGTTAGTCCGAGCAGAAACACGAGTGCGGCACCCAGGATCTCGATCGACCGGTGCACGCGGATTGCCATCGGGCTGCCTTCGCCGAAAAGCCTTACGGCAAGGTCCTTTGCACCGACCGCCAGGGCGGCCAGCAGCGACACCGTGATACCGGTTCCGACGGCCATCGCCAGCGTTGACGCGATACCGGCAGCAATCATGCCCTGGGACAGCGCGAACACCAGAACCACCAGAGCGCCCGTGCAGGGCCGCAAGCCGACGGCGAGGATGATCGCTAGGGCCCGGCCAAGGGTGATCTCCCCCTGAACCATGTCGGGTGTCGGTGCATGTGCATGACCGCATGTGGTGCACACACCATCGGAACCGAACACGTGATTATGGCCATGACCATGATGATGGTGCCCGTGCCCATGCCCGTGTTCGTGTGCGCCCGCCAGGGCGAGGTTATCGCCGGAAAGGCGTTCGGCAATGCTCAGCGCCAGGGGCTTCCCGGCCTTTTGCCAGAGCAGCCATCCGCCCAGCCCCGTGATCAGGACATAGGAGCCGATTTCAAACCAGCGTGCCGTGTCCTGGATCGCCAGGCTCGTCAGATTGAAGACGACGGCAAGGCCTCCGACGAGCACGATTGCCGTGACGGCCTGCGCAAAGGCAGATGCAAAGGACAGCGTGATTCCCTTCTTCAGGGTCTCGTTGTTGGCAACGACATAAGACGTGATGATCGCCTTTCCGTGTCCCGGGCCGGCGGCATGAAAGACGCCATAGGCAAAGGACAGACCGATCAGAAGCCAGCCGGCGCTCGGGTTGTTGCGGAATGCACGCAGGCTGGCCACAAGCTTTTGATAGAATTCCTTCTGCTTGATCGCGATGGTTCCGAAGAAGCGGTCAAGGACACCGACACCGACGACGGCAGTTTCCGGGCTGTTGATGATGGCAACCTGTGTCGCCGCCGCGACCTCGTCGGAACGTGCGGACGTCGGCGCGGGAGAGCCGGTTGTCGAAGGCGGTTCACTTGCCGTGGCGGCGCTGGTTCCGGCGTCGATAGCCGCGGTCTGCATTTCGGTCTGCCCGGCTCCGGCGGACGCGGGAATCCCTGCCGCGGCGCTCGCGCAGTTGATGATCATCTGATTGACCTGGGTGGCGGCCGCCGACTGCAATTCGGGCGGCAGCTCCCGCTGCTCTGGCCCGATCTGCGCCAGCGCATATGCCGTTGCAGCGTCAAGCGGCGGCGGTTCCTTGCGCGTCACCTGGCAGGCGCCGGGCGCATTGACCGTCCCGACCGCATCTGCCTCCTGCCCGAACCTGAAATCGACATAATAAGTCGGGTCATAGACATCGAGCGTTATCGGTGCAGATGCGTCGCTCGGATCCTTGAGCGGAAGCACGAAGTGAAGCTCCAGAAGCTCCACTTCCTCAATGGCCGTGCCGCCATTCAACCGGATGTCTTCCTCGATCGCCTCGAAGTCCTCCGGCTTCATCATCCAGTAATCTTCAACCGAATGCGTGTTGACTTCGAGCCAGTAGTCCGTCGGAGCCGAAAAATCGAGTTCGACACGCGTGTTGTCACCAAACGTGAAATATCCGAAATCGGCCATGCTTTCGACGTTGACCTTGGCAAGCTCGCCAAGTTCTTCGCGCGAAAAGATACCATCCTGGTTGGTATCGAAACCCTGGATCGCGAAAGCGGAAAAGGCATCGTCGAAGCGGAACACATGCTTGACGGCAACCGCGTTGCCATCATCGTCAAAAATCAGTTTGGACCTTGCCTCGACGAAGACATGCGGATGCGCGACGGCGCTCGTCACATCTGCAATCAACAGCACCAGTACTGCCGCAATAAAGCGGGAAGCCAGAAGAACGGCCTCTTGCAAGCAGTTGGGAAGAAAGCGCAACGGGGTCACCTATGTCGTCGGACAATCGTATTCACATGACATGATTTGTCCTCTGTGAACACAGAAGACGGCAGCATAATGGCTGCGCGCCTTACCGCAGCGCAAAATCGAGATGAAAATTTTTTCACAAATTCCGCGCAATAGAAGATCATTTGTTCCGCTTTTTGATCTTCAGTGAGGAGATAAGAGACAATATTCTCCGAATTACGACTAAATTATTTGTACAGCCAACTACCAGTAGAGCCAATCATGAATGCCCTGAACCCGTCTGCCTTGCATAGCGCCGTCTTCGATCATCCGGAAATGGGCGAGCACGAGAACATCGTTTTCGCCAAGGACCGTGACAGTGGACTGAACGCGATCATAGCGGTCCACGACACCACGCTCGGCCCGGCACTTGGTGGCTGCCGCGTCTGGCCATATGAGAAACCGGCCGATGCGCTAACCGATGCACTGCGCCTTTCCCGCGGCATGACCTACAAGAACGCGCTCGCGGGACTGGATCTTGGAGGCGGCAAGGCGGTGATCATCGCGTGTCCGCGCAAGGAGAAGTCGCACGAGATGATGGAGGCCTTCGGCGGCCATGTCGATCGGCTGTCGGGAACCTACATCACCGCCGAGGATGTCGGCGTCTCGACGGAGGACATGGAAGCCGTCG
>JBCDEN010000020.1:0-15077 GCA_039179715.1 Pseudomonadota bacterium | reverse complement strand
CTTCCTGCCCGGTCAGGCAAGCTGACGCCACGGGGTGAAGCCATTTCCATGTCCTTCGGATTTGACCGGCTTGCTTCTCCTCCGCGTTGCGAAAGGCTTGAAAATGAACCACATTTCCTGCGCTTCCGCGCCTTGACGAGAAGCAAGCCGCCTCAAACCCTTTCGGCCTCATTCATGGGTCCGTACCCTAGGTCCGGCAAGTCCTGTTGCGCTTGCAATCCGGCGCGCCATTTCTCAAGGCGGGTCACATGGAGATGACGAATATGGAACTGAATGCGGATTTCGATGAGAGCGTCCAGGTGACGCCGGCAGACCATGAATGGGTCTCTTCGCCCATGCCGGGCGTCGAGCGCATGATGCTTGACCGTCTCGGTGCCGAAGTGGCCCGGGCAACAACGATCGTCCGCTATGCGCCGGGCAGTGCCTTTTCGTCGCATACCCACGATGGCGGTGAGGAGTTCATTGTGCTGGAAGGGGTGTTCGAGGACGAGCACGGAGCTTTTCCGGTCGGGTCCTACATCCGCAATCCGCCCGGATCGAGCCACACGCCAAGCGCGCCCGAGGGGGCCGTGATCTTTGTCAAGCTGTGGCAGTTCGATCCGCAGGATCGCAGTCATATCCGCATCGATACCGGCAAGCTCGGCACGGTTGCCGACGCGGCCCGGCCGGGTGTGAGCGTGTCGCCGCTGTTTGAGGATCCATATGAATCGGTGAGCATGGAAACCTGGGCAGCAGGAACTGAGGCGGCCATTGAAGCACTTGGTGGTGCGGAAATCTTCGTGCTCTCCGGAAGCGTCAGCGCGAATGGATCAACACTTGAGCCCTGGTCCTGGATGCGCCGGCCGGACGGCGAAGGTGTGATCTTGAAGGCCGGCGCGGATGGTGCGCGTCTTTGGGTGAAGCGCGGACATCTTCGCCACGTCTCCGCCCCGGGCGATCGTTAAGCGGCGGACGGTTCAGGGTGAACGGCATGCGGTTCGACAGCGTTATCGTCGGAGCGGGTTTGAGCGGCCTTGCAGTCGCCAGATCTCTTCTGGCCAAGGGCGAGACTGTTGCGCTCCTGGAAGCAAGACACAGGTCGGGCGGGCGTATCCTGACCCGTTCGACGGCATCTGCCGAGGGGCTGGGCTATGACCTCGGTCCAGCCTGGATCTGGCCGCACAACACCGGAATGCTGCAGTTGATCAGTGAGCTCGGCCTCCCGCTGATGCGGCAGCACGCTGCGGGCAAACTGGTGTTCCAGGATCAGAACGGTTCGATCAGGCGCGATCTCGACTTCGCCACAATGGGCGAGGCGCTGCGTGTCGAAGGCGGCCTCGCACGGGTTACGGATGGCCTCGCGAGCACGTTGCCGCAAGGCGTCCTGCGTCTCGGGCATGTGGTCGAGACGATCGAGGCCTCCGAACCGGTTATGCGCTTGACAGGAATGAATGGCGACGGCCCCTTTTCCGTTGAAGCAGGCAGGGTGATCCTTGCACTGCCGCCACGTCTTGCCGCGAGCACACTTGAATATTCACCTGTTCTGCCGGAAACACAGCTCCAGAGCCTGCGCTCCGTTCCGACCTGGATGGCAGGACATGCCAAGCTTGTCGCTGTCTATGAGCGCGCCCACTGGCGCGAGGCGGGTCTTTCCGGAGATGTGATCAGCCATCTGGGGCCGCTTTTCGAAATTCATGACGCGTCCGCTGATCCGGACGCCGCCGGCGGGGCCGCCCTGTTCGGGTTCGTTGCACCAGGCCGCGCGGGCAGAGACTGCGACGAAAACCGTTTGATCGCTGATGCAACGCGTCAACTCGCCGACCTGTTCGGTCCGGACCTGGGTGCTCCGGTGCAGGTCCTTTTCAAGAACTGGGCGAAAGACCCGTTTACGGCGACCGAATTCGACGAGCCGGATCTGTCCGGACATCCCCGGTTTGGCAGGCTGGCTTTCACAGATCCTCCCTGGGCTGGACGGGTTGTCTTCGCCGGTACTGAAACGGCACCCGAAAACGGAGGCTTCCTGGAAGGTGCCCTTGAAGCCGCCGGAGTGTTCTGACGCAGCCGCATCTTCCTGATTGGGCATACTCAATTTTACGACCGTGCAACTGCGAAAGGATTTGAGATAAGGTTCTCCCCGAGCTGAAGCAGGACCGGATGGGTATCTGGCTGCGCTGACTTTCAGGAGTGGGGAATTTCATGGAGCCTGCCGCCGCCGATCCGATCCTGATTGACAGCTTCGCCGCCTTCACGCTGGGTATCATTGTTTATTTTGTGGGCGCGCGGCTGACCAAACGCTTCTCGATCCTGTCGGCCTACAGCATTCCCGAACCTGTGAGCGGCGGTCTTGCCGCTGCCTTTTGCGCACTTCTGGTCGTCGTGGCGACGGGACGCACGATCGAATATGACCTGTCGGTGCGCGATTTTCTTCTGGTCTATTTTTTCACGACAGTCGGTCTGAATGCCCGCGTATCCGACCTGACACGCGGTGGGCCGATCCTTGCGATCATGCTTGGTCTGACGCTGGTTTTCATGCTCGTCCAGAATGGCGTCGGTGCACTCGGAGCGCTGCTGTTCGGTCTGCCGTCGCAGGCCGGTGTTCTGCTCGGCACGGCCTCGCTGATCGGCGGACACGGAACGGCGATCGCGTGGGGTCCGACGATCGCCTCCCAGTACGGGGTGGCTGGCGCGGCTGAACTCGGCATTGCCTCGGCCACCGTCGGGCTGATCCTGGCGAGTATTCTTGGCGGTCCGATCGCCAAATACCTGATCACGAAAAACAGCCTGACGCCGAGGGATGATGACGACAGTGTCGAAACCCACGAGGCGGCTGCGACCGATCAGACCCGTGCACCGATCAACCACGTGGAGATCATGCGGTGCATTTTGTGGATCCACGTCGCGATCGTGGTCGGCTATTCAGCGCATGAAAGCCTGCTGGCGGCTGGTCTGAAACTGCCGCTGTTCGTTCCGTGCCTGATCACCGGCATCGTGTTGTCGAATGTCGTGCCGATGATATTCCGGAAGTCGAAATCTCCGGCGGGCACGCAATCGCTCGATCTGATCAACGAGTTCAGCCTGTCCGTCTTCCTGTCTATGTCGCTGATGAGTATGGAGCTCTGGACGCTGGCCGGAAGCGCAGGTGTTCTTGCCGCGACAATGGTGCTGCAGGCCCTCGCGGCAGCGGTCTTTATCGTGTTCATTGTCTTCCGGGTGATGGGACGCAACTACTTTGCAGCGGTCTTGTCGGCCGGTTTTGCCGGCTTTGCGCTGGGGGCGACACCGACAGCAATCGCCAACATGAAGGCCGTGACACAGCGCTACGGGCCTTCGCCGCTCGCTTTCATCGTGCTGCCGCTGATCTCCGCCTTCTTTGTCGACCTCGCCAACGCCTTCATCATTCAGTGGTTCCTGAGCCTGTGATGACCTTGGGCCGCTGTTTCACCCTCTTTACGGATTGCGGCATGGCCGGGTGCCGAAGATGAAGCGCCTCCTGATAGCTGCGTCAAAAGTCATCGCCGGTGCGCTGGTTCTTCTGATGTCTGTGTTCATGGCCATGGCCAGCTATTACTGGCTGGGCTGGCCGGACTGGCTGCGCCTGGCGCTTGCGCTCGTCACCCTTCCCGTAATGGCGGGTCTGTGGTTTTTCCCCGGTGACAGACTATGGACGCGCCGCGCGGTTGCGCTGGCCTCAGTTGCCGTTTTTTTCGCCGCCTACTCCCAGAAACAGGTTCTGCCCCGGGCGTTCGTTCCGCTGCATGAGCGCATCATCGATGCGAATTTTTCCGGCGATGTCGTTGAGATTGTCAACTTCCGGGACGCGATCCACCCGATCGGCGCACCGGCCCAGCCCAGATGGACAACCCACTCCTTCGATCTCAGCGAACTCACCGGCGCCCAGTTGGTCTACCAGCCGTTCGGCAACTCCGCCGCGACCGTTCATGTCATGATGACCTTCGCGTTTCACAACGGCGATCATCTTGCCGTTTCCTTTGAAGCGCGGCGGACGAGCTGGGACAAGTTCGACGCGCTGGCCGGGTTCTTCCGGCACGATCAGCTCTATCCCGTCCTGGGGACGGAGCGCGACCTGCTCTGGAAGCGGCTTGCGCATGTCCCGCCCAACGAGCTCTACTTTTTCGACATTCAGGGCACGACCGCCGAGATCCGGGACTATCTCAGACGGCTACTGCAATTTGTTGCCGAACTTCACGACAGGCCGCAATTCTATTCGACTGTCTCCGAAAGCTGCTTCACCACGCTGATCAAGCTGAGCCCCCAGGTTCAGGCAGCCGTGCCCTGGTACGACATGCGGCGCTGGGTGCCGGGCGCATCGGTCGGCTTGCTTCAGGAACTCGGCGTCATTGAAAATGACGTTGGTGAGGAAGAGCTCATCGCACGGCAGAAACTCGGTCCTGCGGTGAAACCGCCCTGGGAGTTTCCCGACGCCAATGCCTGGAGCCGTCATTTGCGGTCCCGGATCGGTGTTCCGGAAACCGCTTCAACTGGACAGTAGGTGGCGTGCACTCAACAGGTGTGTTCCGAAATTCGCTCAGCGAACGGCCCTGATCTCCGGTTGGATGAAGTTGAAGATCGTTTGCGGATCGCGGCCCGCAAAAAGGAACTTGATGACGATCGCTGCGGCAGCTTCGAGCTGATAGGCGTATTCGTTTCCGCCCAGACGCAACGGGTCGGCACCGACATCCCTGATCAGCTGCGCAATCGCATCATCTGCTTCTGCATCCGCGGTGTAGAGCGTGACCATCTGGCGTCCGTCATAGGTCATGTCCTGGTCTTCCCAGACGGCGACTTGTGCCATGTTGAAGGTCTTGCCGACATGTGCCTCAGGCAGATAATCCGAAATAGCCTGGGTCAGCGACCGGCCATCCTCGCGCGTCGTCAGGAAGGTCTCGATGCTGACCGGATTGTTGATGTCGACAACGATCTTGCCGGCAAAAGCGGCTGGACCGCCCGCGCTGTCAATGCCGCTGAAAGTGTCTTGCCAGCGGGTGGCGAGAACGACGACGTCGCCAAAGGCAGCCGCTTCTTGCGCAAACCCGGCACGCGCACCGACTTCCGCCGCGACGGCGTTGGCCTTGTCCGGGTTTCTCCCCGAAAGCATGACCTCATGCTTGTCTGCCCACTTTCCCGCAAGTGCTTTCGCCATGCCGCCTGATCCGATGATGCCTATTTTCATGCCCGTATCCTTCGTTCGTGATGGCTTGTATTTGGCGACTTCATATTCATAATTGAAATTTCAATTTTTTATGGAATATATAATCTACATGGATATGAGGCAGGGAGACTTCGGGCTTCTGGTGGCACTGGATGCGCTGCTGGAGCATGAGAGCGTTTCAAGGGCGGCCGACCAGCTCGGCATCAGCCAGCCGGCCATGTCGGCGCAACTGAAAAGGCTGCGAAACCTTTTCAATGATCCGCTCCTGACCGCGTCCGGCCGGAAACTGGTCGCGACAAGCCGTGCCAGGGCGCTGCAAACCGACCTGCGCCGTCATTTGCAGAACCTCGATGCGCTGGTCCGCGAAAACGAAGCCTTTGATCCCGCACAAACGCAGAAGACCTTCAAGATCATTGCGACGGACTACGTGCACCTGGTTCTCGCCACGCGGCTGGAGAAACGGATACGGGAGGTTGCCCCGGACGCGCGCCTCGCCTTCCTGCCGTTCGAACCGAAGTCAATGTGGGAGACGCTGGAAGGA
Source organism: Pseudomonadota bacterium (assembly GCA_039179715.1). Taxonomy (GTDB): domain Bacteria; phylum Pseudomonadota; class Alphaproteobacteria; order Rhizobiales; family Stappiaceae; genus Roseibium. The sequence continues at coordinate 9,387 of JBCDEN010000020.1, read as the reverse complement.
GAGGCTGGTGACCTTGCGCTCGTCACGGGAATGGACATTCCGGACGCGATCAGCCGGCATGCGCTGACGGAGAGCTTCTGCGTGATCATGCGCCGGGGTCATCGGCTTGAACACGGGAAGCTGACGCTCGACGCCTTCTGCGCGGAGCGTCACATCCTGATATCGCCCGCGGGCGGTGGTTTTGTCGGCGCAACGGACAAGGCGCTCGCTGGTCTCGGACTGAAGCGGCGTGTGGTCGTCTCCCTGCCCAGCTTCCTGCTCGCGCCGGGGCTGGTTGCCGGTTCGGATGCGCTTTGTGTGGCCCCCCGCAGACTTGCCGCGCTCTATCGCGACAGCGTTGCCTGCCGCGACCTGCCGTTCGACATGAGCGGGTTCAATGTCGAGATGCTCTGGCATCCGCGCCGGCAAAACGATCCGGCACATATCTGGTTTCGTGGTGAAGTCGTCAATTTGACCAAGGAGATTTAAAACGGAAGATCAGATAGCTTCTTGCGTGACCACCGCTTGCAGAACTTCCGGAGAGCGGATTGTTACAGGAAATTCATTTGCCTGCGGACAGCGGCAACACAACATCAAAGGTGATGCGCGCAAGCGCCCTTAGGGTACGGACACATAAAAGAAGTCAATTTGGTTTGGATCATTTTGACTTCTTTTATGTGTCCGTACCCTAATGCCCGGCATGATGAGAAAAGGAGCGTAGCATGAACGAGAGCCACGATACTGATGGCGTCAGCCGCCGCAGGCTGATCACCGGCGGTCTGGTAGGTGCGGGCCTGGCGCTGTCGCCAGCGGCAGTGGCGCAGTCGGCATCCGGTCAAGTGAACACGGTGCGTCCGGCCTCGCCCGAAGAGGCGCTGCGGCTCTTGAAGGAAGGCAATGCCCGCTACGTCGCCAATGAACCGGTTAACACGGATCATTCCCTCGACAGGGCCAAGCGGTCCGCCGGACAGAAACCATTTGCCGCGGTCGTTGCGTGCTCCGATTCCCGGGTCGCGCCCGAGATCATATTCGATCAGGGCCTCGGCGACATTTTTGTTGTTCGTGTCGCGGGTAATTTCATCAACGAGGACGGGCTTGCAAGTCTGGAGTTCGGAGCAGCTGCCCTGGGTGTCCAGGTCATCGTCGTTCTCGGGCACACGGCTTGCGGCGCGGTGGATGCAACGATCCAATCCATTGAAGACAGGACGCTGCCGCCCGGGCATTTGCCCAGCCTGGTCGAGGCGATCCGTCCGGCTGTCTACGAAGTCATACCCGGCAATCCGGCCGATCTTCTGTCGGCGGCCATCGCCCAGAATGCCCGGCTGAACGCGGACAAGGCGTCCCGTTCCGGACCGGTCCTTGCCGAACTGAAACAGGCCGGAAAGCTTGTGTCGGTTCCCGCCGTTTACGACATCGCGACGGGAAAGGTAGATTTCATTTAGCTGATAGACGCGTAGATGAGGCCTTACCTTCGGTCAGGACTCGACGGGCTGCGCTGCCCTCAGCGCAGCTTCTCCACCCAATGCATCGCCCAGTCCCCGAGCGGTTCAAGCCTTTCAAAAAGCTGCCGCCCGTCTTCAGTCAGGGCGTAGCCATCCTTGGCATTATAGATGAGCCCCGCGGCCCGAAGCTCCTTCAGGCGCGTGTTGAGCACGCTTGGCGACGCCGAGCCGCATCTTTCCTGAAGATCACGGAACGTCCGGTTTCCGTCACTGAGATTCCACAGGACACCCATTGACCAGCGGCGGCCGATCAGGTCGAACAGAACCATGATGGGCTGCCCGGACGCCGACCCGCGCACCGGCGCGCCGGGTTTGGGAAGGTTCGCTTCCGCCTTCTTGACCGACATATGTTCTCCACTTCGGTTGCTACGAAAAGTGTAGCAGTGTATGCTACGAATATCGTAGCAAAGGAATGGCCGACATGAAAGACACCGCAAGCCCTGCCGATATCGCCCTTTGGCTGGTCCTCGCCTTGCTGTGGAGTACCTCCTACACCGCCATCAAGATCGGCGTTGAGAGGCTCGATCCGGTTGTTCTTGTTGCCGGAAGGCTCGTGATCGGTGCAATCGTCTTGCTTGCGGTCCTGAAACTGCGCCGCATGGCACTGTCCGGTCGTTTGGAAGACTGGATGCACTATGCCGTCAGCGGATTGCTCGGAAGCGCGATCCCGTTCCTGCTGATATCCTTCGGGGAGCAGACGGTCGACAGCGCGCTGGCGTCCATCTTGATGGGCGTCGCGCCTGTCACGACAGTCTTCATGGCATCCTTTGTCTTTTCCGATGAGTATCTCACGCCCCGGATCGTGCTCGGTCTTGTCTTCGGCATTGCCGGGGTGACGCTCCTTGTCGGTCCGGAGGCCCTGAAGGATCTCGGCGGTGATCTCACGGCGCAATTGTCGATCCTTGCCGCCGCTCTGTGTTACGGCGTCACGACAATCTATGTCCGGCGATTCGTGAAGCGGCCTCCACTCGAAATGGCGGCCGGGTCGACGGTTTTTGCAGCCCTCGCCATGTCGGCCATGTCGGTTTTGTCCGGTTCGTTCGATCGCGTTGACACAAGCACAGCCTCGCTCGGTGTGATTGTCTATCTGGGCCTGTTCTCAACCGCCCTGGCGACACTGATCTACTTCCAGCTCGTGCCGAGACTTGGGGCCACAAGGATGTCTCAGGTCAATTTCGCCGTGCCGGTCGGCGGCGCGCTCATCGGCGCGACCGTGCTTGCAGAGACCCTCGCACCGCACCAGTTCGTCGCACTTGGGATAATCATGATCGCGATCTTCCTCGTGACAAAAAAGCCCCGTCCCAAGGCATGAATCATCGTGCCGATCAGGTCCTGACCCCGGTGCGTGACAAACAGACTGTCGCTAACCGTTTGATGCATAACGGCAATGCAGGTGCGGATATGGAACTTCCCTTACGTCGCCACGATATAGGCCCCGAAAGGAGAAGGCGATGACACACGCATTCGACATCCGCACACAGGACATGCCCGCAACCATGCGCACCCTGCTTGAGGATTATCCCCGCGACAGCTGGGACGCGCATCCGGGCTTCAAGGAAAAGACGAAACACTGGCTCGGCGCACATGAGATGTTCCGCCGGCTTGGCGAACTTGTGCGCTCCGAAACCGAACTCTACCTTGACAGGACCAGGGAGCCGGACGATTTCGCGGGACGGCTGTCCTATTACGGCAATGCGCTGGTGGCCAATCTCCACGGCCATCACAATTGGGAAGACAACAGCTACTTTCCGGAGCTGTCGGCCGCCGATCCGCGCTTTGATGCGGGACTGGAGATCCTTGAAAAGGATCACCAGGAGCTGGATCTTGTTCTGGACCGGTTCACGGAAACCGCCAACCGGGCGATCAAGCTCATTCACCTCGACGAGCCCCAGGCGCGCGAGGAGGTGGGCCGGCTCCACGGTCTTGCCGGAACGATCGAGGCCTTTCTCGACCGGCACCTTGCCGACGAGGAAGAGCTTGCCGTTCCGATCATCCTGCATCACCGCTTGCGCGGATAGCCGGAAGCCGCGAACCTTGCCGCACACGAACGTCCGTGTGCGGCTCGCCCGTCCTTTGGATCAGTCCTTGCGAGGCGGTTTGCCGCCCTCCATGTCAGCCTCGGTTTCGTGAAACCACCGGCGCTCCACCTTCATGGCGCTCTCCCAATCGGCGCGGAGCTGTGCCAGGCGTTTGGGGACGCGCTCTTCCAAAATCTCAGCGCGTGTGATCCGCTCCGTGCGGAAATACCGGAAGCCGTTTCGCAGTTCGCACCACGCAGCCATGATCCGGCCCTCATCGCGATAGCCAAGCAAAAGCGGCCAGACGACCCGGTCCGTGACGTTTCCGCTATCGTCCCCGTATTCCAGCCGGATCTTTTTCTGACGCCGAATGGCGGCGCGAATGTCAGACGAGGCAAGAACTTCATGCGGTGTCTCGACGGGCGCGACACCAGTTACCGGCTGCGCGAAGAAGCTGTGCAGATCATGCGGTGCGATGGCTTCTATCTTTGCGGCAAGGCTTTCCGCAGCGCGCCGCAGGTCCGGCTCGCCGCGTGTCTGCACCCATTGGGCCCCGAGAACAGCCGCTTCGATTTCATCCGGCGTGAGCATCAGGGGCGGCATATGAAACCCCGCCTCCAGCACATACCCGACGCCGGCTTCGCCGCGGATCGGGACCCGCTGCGCCATCAGCGCGGCCACGTCGCGGTAAATCGTGCGTTTGCACACCTCCAGTTCCGCCGCGATCGTCGTGGCAGGGATGGGACCGCGTGCGCGTCTCAGGATCTCGATCAGTTCGAACAGCCGGTCGCCGCGCCTCATGCTCCCTTCCTTTTTCCAATGCTGACACCATGCTGACAATACGCTGTCAGCATGGTGTCGCTAAATCAAGGTCAGCGGAACAGGAAAGGAGATACGAATGGACAATTCAGACCGGAAGATTTCGGGCAGCTGTTGTTGCGGTGCCGTGCGGTTCACCGTGAAAGGCACGCCGGGCATGATGGGAACCTGTCACTGTTCCCGCTGCCGTAAACTGGGCGCGACCCCTTTTGTCTTCGTCAAGCGGGAGCAGTTTGAACTTGTGAGCGGTGAGGCGGAAATTGCGTGTTACCAACCCGAAGCGCCTTACACCTATGTTCGCTCCTTTTGCAGGCTGTGTGGGACGGCGCTCGGTGAACCGCTGTCGGACGAAGCCTCCTTTCCCCTGAGCGCCCATTGCTTCGACGACGACCCGCGCGTTCGCAACGCATTTCACGAATTCGTCGCCGAAAAGCCGGCCTGGTACGAAATCAGCGACACTGTCCGGCAATTTCCGGGGCATCCGGAAACATGACGCGGATTGACTGGCAGCGATTTATCTGAAGTTGTCGTGGACGCGGGCCGCATCGCCGGATAACACTTCTGCACGGCCCCATTGATCGGACCGGTCAATGGAGACGCAAGATCGCTAGTCCAGCCAACACAGATCCGTCCGGTTCCGGGCATTTCAACACGATGCGCGGGATCGCGCTCATGGCTCTTGGCATGTTCATGTTTTCCGCCGTGGACACCATGGCGAAATTCCTGACCGACACGATCCATCCCTCCCAGATAGTCTGGTGCCGCCAACTCGGTCTGCTGCTTGGTGTCGTCGTGCTCATCGGCCTGAAGGGCCGGTCCGTTCTTGTCTCGGCCAGTCCGGCGTTGCAGATCGGGCGCGGCGCGCTCGCGGCCGTTTCCGCGACGCTTTTCATCATCGGCGTAAAATATGTTCCGCTGGCGGACGCCGTCGCGATCACCTTCGTCGCGCCGTTCATGGTCACCGTGATGGGCGCGCTCATCCTGCGCGAGCCGGTCGGAATCCGCCGCTGGACCGCTGTCATCATCGGGTTCATCGGCACGCTGATCGTGATCCGTCCGGGTCTCGGCGTCCTGCATCCCGCGGCAGGTCTGCTGGTGATCGCTGCTTCAGCGTTCGCGCTGCGACAGATCCTGTCGCGCATTCTTGCCGGTGGCGACAGCGCCGGGACGACGGTAGCCTATACCGCGATCGTGTCCTGCATCCTGTTGACCGGACCGATGCTGTTTGTCTGGGAGACGCCGGGATCAACAACAGAAATCCTGTTGCTTGTTGCCATGGCCCTGCTTGCAGCGGGAGGGGAAACAATGGTCATCCTGGCGCTGGATGCCGCGCAGGCGGTCGTGGTCGCGCCACTGCAATATACGCTCCTGATATGGGGAACCTTCTACGGCGCTGTTGTCTTCGGGCAGTTTCCCGATGGCTGGACCTGGCTTGGTGCCCTCATCATCGTTTCCACGGGTATCTATACGCTCAACCGGGAGCGCCTGGCACAGCGCAGGAAAAGCTGAGCGGGCAGGAAAAGCTGGACAAGACAAGGCTCGAAAAGTCTAAGCGCCGCGCAACAGACAGTCTGGCGTTTCCAGGAATTTCTGCAGATCTGAAAACGCCATGGGCCTTGCAAAATAATAGCCTTGCAGCCTGTCGCAGCCGAGCCGGGTCAGGATTTCGGCCTGTTCGTGCGTTTCCACTCCCTCCGCGGTCACGCCCAGTTCAAGGGCCTGGCCGATCTCGATGATCGAACGCAGCAGGCGCAGCCCGCCGCTGCCTTCCGCGACCAGCGAAACCAGCCGGCGGTCGATTTTCAGCCGGTCCGGGTTGATGCGTTGCAGGGCCACGACAGAGGCGCGGCCGCTGCCGAAATCGTCAACCTCGATGCCGACCCCCAGATCCCGCAACTGGCGCAGACGGGCCAGAAAATCATCATCCTGCTCTTCAAGAAAGATGGTCTCCAGGAGCTCGAAACTGATCTGGCCGGCATAGGTGTTCACGCAATCGCGGATCGCCTTGATTTCGCTGTCATTGATCCGGTTTTCACTTACGTTGAACGACAGCGACAGCGGTTCGCGGTACGTCCCGAAGGCTTGCTGGCATTCCCGCACCGCCTGTTCGAAGATCATCCGGTCAATATCGGCCGCCACATGCAGATCGGTTGCGACCGAGAGAAAGACGGCCGGCGTCAGGATGCCCTTTTCGGGATGATGCCAGCGTGCCAGCGCCTCGATCCCGACGACCTGCCGCGTCACCGCATTCACCTGGGGCTGGTAGAACGGCACGAATTCATCGTTCTCGATCGCGCGCAGCAAGTCGTCGGCGACTTCCTTCGTGCGTTGCACTTCTTCAAGAGCGGCGCGGTCGAAGATGCCGAGCTGGCCGCGCCCGCGCCGCTTGGCCTTGTAAAGCGCGACGTCGGAATTTGTCAGGAGCTGGTCGACATCGGCGAGCGGCGTGCGTGCAAGGCCGATCGAGGCACCGAAACGGCAGATCTTCCCCTCGTAGCGCATCGGGCGCGCAAGATCCCCAAGCAGCACATTGGCGAGCTGTTCGGGCCGGTCGGCATCGTCGGACACATAGAGCAGCACGACAAATTCATCGCCGCCGATACGGGCAACGACATCTTCTGTCTCCACCCTGGCCAGAATGCGCCTGGAAATATTCAGCAGCACTTCGTCGCCGGCGGCGTGCCCCATCGTGTCGTTGATCTGCTTGAAGCGGTCCAGATCAATGTGAAGCGCAGCAATCTCGCCACCTGCTCGTGTCCGCCTGCGGACGAAGTCTTCGAATTTCTGGGTGAGATAGCGCCGGTTGCCGAGCCCTGTCAGATCGTCATGCAGCGCCTTGTAGGTGATCTCCTGGTTCGCCTTCTCCAGCCTTGCCGAATACTGTTCCAGCGCGCGGCGCTGGCGAACGACTTCCGTGATGTTCAGGCGCAGAACGACATACTCGCCCTTTTCGGTGCGCGAGCGCACCATGCGGTGATGCTGGTCCTCGGAAAACTCGAAATCCTCGATACCGGGCTCCAGAACATCCGGTGTGTAGTACGCCTCGACCCATTCCTCCTCGCGCCCGATGGCGGCGGGAATACGGCCGCATTTCGCCGCAGATGTGAGCAGGTCCTTCAGGTTGGCGCCCGCTCTGATCTCTTCCGGCTTGTCCGACATGGAGGCCGCGTAGGCCGGGTTCCAGATCACCAGATTGTGGTTCTCATCATAGATGGCGAACGGATCCGGATAGGCATTGATTGCGGCAAACAGTCGGTCCTGCGTTTCCTCGAGGGCCCGGCGCTGGCGCACGAGTTCGGTCGTGTCGATGCGGAGCATAACCAGATCGCCATTTTCGACGCGCGTCCGTAAAAGCCGGTGATGCACGTCGCCGGGCAGTTCTAGGTCCTGCACCGGCTTGGCCACGTCGACGTCCTGATGGTCGTCGGACATCCACTCTTCCTCGCGGCCGATGGCATTGGCGATCTTGCCGGCCGATATGGCGATCCGCGCCACAAGCGTCCTGTGCATCCCGGCTTCAAGCTCGTCCGGGTTATCTGTCATGGAGTCACGATAGGCGTCGTTGCAGACAACAAGGCAATCGTCCCTGTCATAAATGACAAAGGGCGCGGGGTAGGCATTCAGCGCAGCCAGCAAACGGGCCTGCGCCGCTTCGGCAGTGCGTTTTTGCCTGACGAATTCCGTGGCGTTCAACCGGATTACCACATAGTCGCCGTTTGAGGACCTGGACCGCAACAGCCGGTGATGAATGTCGCCGTCCAGCTCGACGTCTTCCCAGCCGCTGCCCAGATTCTCGGGCGTCATGATGCTATCCACCCAGGCATCTTCCTGCCCGACGGCATCAGGATAGCGCCCGTGTCCGATCGCAAGGCGCAGGACGTCGCGAAGATGCATGCCCTCGGACAGATCTTGCGGGTTGTCCGTGACGGAAGCCGCATAGCCGTCATTCCAGCAGACGAGGTTCAGGTTCCTGTCGTATATGACGATTGGATCCGGATAGGCATTCAGAGCCGCGACCAGCCGCGCATGGGTGCGCTCCGATGCCTGTCGTTCCCGCGTGATTTTTGTCGTGTCGAAGCGAATGACCAGAAGGTCGCCATTCGCGGCCCGGCTGCGAAGGACTCTTTGATGAATACCTCCGGCCAATTCCAGATCGGATGCCGGTTCTGAGGTCTCGGCCAAGCGGATCTGTTCTTTCAGCCAGGCTTCTTCCTGGCCTTGCGCTTCCGTAAAACGGCCATTCTCCAGCCCGATCCGCAACAGTTGCTCAAGGCTCATGCCTGCCCTGATGTCGGTCGGCCTTTCCGTCAACGAGCTTGCAAAGGCCTCGTTCCAGAAGCGAAGCCGCTTGTCCCCGTCGTAAAGGGCGATCGGGTCGGGAAAAGCTTCCAGGGCGGCGCTCAGGCACTCGTTTTCGGGTTGCGCCTGACCGGATTGCGCCTGACCGGTTTGCGCGGGCCCGTCGTGGAAAACGCGTTCCTCGATCTGCCGGAATGTTGCGCAGATGAACCGGCCGCCGTCATCGGTGTTCTCGACTGCGACATACGAAACGCTTGCCATTATGTGGGTCCCGTCGGAACAAAGGCATTCGTCTTCTGCAACATGCGCCTGGCCGCGTTGAACGATATCTTCCAAATCCGGGCCGCCGGTTGCGCGGGCGCCGGTGTTCCCGAAAAGGCAGGCCATGTCGCGACCAAGGACATCGTCCGGCCGATACCCGAACAGGTCAGAGAAGGCGCCGTTGACATGAACAAGATGCGCTGATGCTTTGCCCGGAGGCAGATGCCCGACCGCGACCGCGTCACCCATCAGGTCCATGAAGTTGTTCTTTAGCGCCGTAAATTCCATTCCGCCTCACCACTCAGTATTTGAGTGTAAAGTAACGGAGTTAGATAAACATAAATTTGTGTCGGGATAGGTGTTTAAGCGGAAGCCGGATCAGACAAATAGGTAAATATGTCAATATATTTCATTTTGAACATATTTTTCTTATTAAATATTAAAACAATAGTCTATACTATTATTCAAGACTTGCAAAAAAAGTATATAAAAAACTAGCCTCATACAAT
>JBCDEN010000140.1:0-7874 GCA_039179715.1 Pseudomonadota bacterium | reverse complement strand
CTTCAAACTTGTTTTCCTAGCCGTCGAAATCCTCGGCTTCGGGCAGCGGATCCTTCTATTCCGAGATGTTTGGCCATTTTTCCGAGTATTCGGCGTTTACCTCGATCCATTTCTCCAGTCCAGGCTCCGTGTCGGGAAGGATTGCCTCGGCCGGGCACTCGGGTTCGCAGACACCACAATCGATGCATTCGTCCGGATTGATGACAAGAAAGTTCTCGCCCTCGTAAAAACAGTCCACCGGGCAGACTTCAACACAGTCCGTGTACTTGCACTTGATGCAATTGTCGGTGACGACGTAGGTCATCATATCCTCGCTGCGGGTCTCGCCGTACGGTTTCGCAAACTGCTTTTCGACGGACTGTCATTTGCGTGCAGCACGTCCAAAGCGGTGTGCGCGGCCAAAAAAATCACATCGACGTTGCCTATCGTTTTTGTCTAGTGCGCGCAAGCGTCCACGATGACGCAATACCATCCAAGAGGAGAAAGTTATTCCGCTTTTTCTTCAAAAACCGGATTCAACTTTGATCTTCGCCGCGGAAAGCGTCCATCTTGCGGCGATCGCGCTTGGTCGGGCGGCCGGTGCCGGCCTCGCGCTGACCGGGCGGTGGCGGCGGCGCTGCCTTTTTGGGCGGTGGCGGCGGCGACAGGTCCTCATAGAGGGTGCGGGCCTCTTCATAGGGGCCGCGCCTCGATCCGAGCGCCACGATTTTCAGGACCATAACCTTGCGTTCAAGGACGATGGTCAGAACGTCGCCGGACTTGACGGTCTTGCTGGCTGAGGAAATCTTGTCCTTGTTGATGCGGACATGGCCGGAGGTCGCCAGCTTCTGCGCAAGAGAGCGCGATTTGGTGACCCTGGCGTACCAGAGCCACTTGTCGACACGCAGCACGCCTGCGTCAGGCGCTTTCCGGTCACCCGCGGGAATTACTTCTTGTCCTTGCTGTCCATATCCGCCTTGAGCGCCATCAGGGCCGCGAAGGGCGAATTCGGATCGATCGGTTTGTCCTTGGGCGGTGCGTTGCGGCGATTTCCGCCGTCAAAACCCCTGTTGCCGCTGCGATTGCGGTTCGCAGCGCCCTTGCCGCCTCCGCCCTTGCCGTGCCGTTTGTCTCCTTGACCGCCTTTCGGGCCCTGGTTCTGGCCCTTGCGATGATCGCCGCGCCGCTGGTCCTGCCGTGCGCGCGGCCGGCGGTCGTGACGCCCGGGCCGCCAGATCTCGATCGTGACGGTTTCCATTTCGACGGGCTCCGGGCTGTCCCCGGCGGTTGCTTCAGCGCCGGTGCCATGCGTTTCGTCGGCGGTGGCGCTTTGCGCAGGTGCAGCTTCTGACGTTTCAGGTGCCGCGGTGCTTGCCACGGGTATCTCACCGGCTTCCGCTTGTGCTGCCTGATCGTCCGTTGATGCAGCTTCGGCCGACGTGATCTGGTCATCTGCCGCGGCAGCCTCGATTGAAGCCGGCTGCTCCGCATCGTTTTCGGCCGGTGTTTCGGCCGAAGAGGCGATCTCGGCTTCGCCGGCAGTTTCGGCAGTCCGGTCGTCGGACGCGGCAGGTTCGGTCTGCTCGTTTTCGACGGCACCGGCAGCTGTTTCGTCTGCCTGGGTCGTCTCTGAAACTGTTTCCTCACCGGCTGGTGTCTCGTCCGAAGCTGTAGGCGTTTCCGGCTTGACTGTAACGGGCCGCTGCACGTCCTTTGTTTCGACCCGATACCCGAGCGACTTCAGAACTGCGGAGAAATCCTCGCCTGCACAGCCCAGAAGCGAAGTCATCGCCACGGTCACCATGAAGCCACCGCCCTGCTCGATCGCCCCTTCCGGCGGGGAGACTTCGGCATACAGGGGTTTCCAGGCAATGAGCGGCCTGATCAGATCCGCGAGACGTTCCAGAATGTCGACCCTGACGGCGCGCGATCCGCACACCCGGAAGCCGACGACCTTGTAGAGCGCCTTGTCGATGGTTTCGTCGACTGGTATCGAGGTGCGGCCCGATGCGGACAGTTGCGGCAGTTCCGTCATGCCGTTCATGTCCAGCGATCCGTGCTTCAACGCCCACAGCTGGGCGATAAGCTGGCTTGGCGCCGGTTTCAGCAGAGCAGGAACGAATACCGTATAGGCGCCGAAACGCACCCCGTGCTTGCGCAGGGAGGCGCGCATATCCTGATCCAGCTGACGGATCTCGTCCGAAGCATCCTGACGCTCCAGAATGCCAAGGCCCTCGACGATGCGGAAACCGATGCCGCGCGCAAGACCTTCCAGGCCCTCGCCGGATTTCAGATCGACCAGCGGTTTCAGGAGCGTTTCGATCTGAGCCTTGATCCAGAGATCGAGGCGGTTCTGGACGGTGTCGCGCGGCGTGCCGTTCAGATGTTCGTCGGCAAGCAGAAGCACAGTCGGGGCCAGAACGTCCTCGCCTGCGACGAGTTTGGCAACAGGTTCTCCGCGCCAGCGGATCGCGCCTTCCGAGGTGAGCACGAAATCGCCGTTTTCGGATTTGCCGAGCTTTTCGGCGCGGGATTCGATCTCGGTTGTCAATGCGACCTGGGCGGCAGCGCGGACCGTCTTTCCGTCCGGCCCTTCCGCGGCCGCATCGGGCGCAAACCGGAAGCCAAGCAGGTTCCCGATGTGCTGACCTTCCACGAGCACATCGCCGCTCGATGTAATTTCCGCTTCCAGCATTGCGTTCTCTCTCAAACGTCGCATCAATACACTTGTGCGCCTGTCGACGAAACGCTGTGTCAAGCGCTCGTGCAGGGCGTCAGATAGTCTGTCTTCTATGTCGCGCGTTTCACCCTGCCAGTGGGCCGGATCGGCCAGCCAGTCGGGTCGATTGGCAACATATGTCCACGTCCGGATGTGAGCGATCCGGTTCGCGAGAGTGTCGATATCACCATCTGTGCGGTCTGCGAAGGCCAATTGACGCGAGAACCAGTCATCCGCGATATAATTTTCCTGCATCAGATGCGTGTAAATGGCGTTCAGAAGCTCCGCGTGATTGGCCGGTGCGATCTTGCGATAATCCGGGACCTGACACACATCCCAAAGCAATTCGACCGCTTTTTCACCCTGTGCCATTCCGGATATTGCCGAATCGCGCAACAAATGTTCAAGAGCGGTGATGTCGTCGCCGGTCGGCGCGCGGGCCAGTCCGTCTTCCTGGGGCACCGTGTCGAGGCTTTGCCGGAGCGTGGCGGTGGACGAAAAATTCAGCGTACTGTTGCGCCATTGCAGCACTTTCAGGCTTTCGAACTGGTGGCTTTCGATCTGTTCGATGAGGTGATCGTCGAGCGGATCGACGCGGCCGGTCACGCCGAACGTGCCATCCTTGGTGTGGCGTCCGGCGCGTCCGGCGATCTGACCCATCTCGGATGCCGTGAGCTGACGGTACTGATAACCGTCATATTTCCGGTTGCCTGCAAAGGCGATGTGATGAACATCGAGGTTCAGCCCCATGCCGATTGCATCGGTCGCCACCAGATGCTCGACATCGCCGTTCTGGAACAGCTCTACCTGGGCGTTGCGGGTTCTCGGGCTGAGCGAGCCGAGCACCACAGCCGCACCGCCGCGCTGCCGGCGGATCAGTTCGGCAATCGAATAGACTTCATCCGAGGAGAAGGCGACGATCGCCGAGCGCGCCGGCAGGCGGGATACTTTTTTCGATCCGGCATATTCCAGTACGGACATGCGCGGACGGGTGATGACGTTCAGGCCAGGAAGCAGCCTTTCAAGAAGCGGGCGCACGGTCGATGCCCCCAGAAGCAGGGTTTCCGAGCGCCCGCGCAGGTTCAGGATGCGGTCCGTGAAAACGTGTCCGCGATCGAGATTTCCGGCCAGCTGCACCTCGTCGATCGCGACGAACTCGGTATCGAGATCAAGCGGCATCGCCTCGACGGTGGACACCCAGAAGCGCGGGTTGCCGGGGATGATTTTCTCTTCCCCGGTGATCAGGGCAACGCAGTCGGCCCCCGAGCGCTCCACGATCCGGCTATAGACCTCGCGTGCGAGCAGGCGGAGCGGCAGGCCGATAAGGCCGGACGGCTGCGCGAGCATGCGTTCGATGGCCAGATGCGTCTTGCCGGTATTGGTCGGGCCCAGGACGGCCGTTACGGTGCGGGACCTGGCCGCCGGCGGCAAAGGCAACGTTGAAGGACGGGGCATGGGATTTTTGTGGGTCGGCTTTCTAGGGTCAGGACCCGTTAATTGGGTTGAATTGGCGCAGCAAACGGCGATGAGCTTCAAGGAAAGGCGCGACAAGCGGGCTTCCTGCCCGGTTGAGCGGTTTGACGCAGCAGATCGAAGCCGTTTTTGCGTCCCTAAGGGATAGAATGAATTTGCCCGGCAACGTCGTTGCAAATCTTTGGAAACCGGACGGTTTCCCGCAGCTGTGTGCCTCGTATCCGAACAAATTCATCTCACCCAATTCATTCCAATTATTGGGTCCTGACCCTAGGGACTCTGCGCCTGTATCTGGTGCCGGGTATCTAGCACAGGCCTGCCGGGACTGTCGCTATTTCTTTTGGCAAACGCGGCGGAATTCGCTTGGTTTCATTAATTGTGGAGAACGACTCCAGAACAAACCGAAACCGAATCGCTGACTCGCGTTGATTCAGGATTTGTTCCCTACAAGATGTAGAGCTGTCTCTGATTTTCGGCACAAAATCATGAATCTGGTCAACGAGTTGAGTCGTTTTTGACGGTGCAGCCGGATTCGCCGTCGAATCATGTCAAGCCTTAATTGAATCCAAACGCAGGCGGCAAAAGGGGCCGGGCGGCGTTTACCAACCGGACACAGCGGGAACAAATGCGGGGCGAATCGCTAAGCCGGACAGGTTCGGGAAATGTTCCGGGCCATATGTTGGGGTTGCGCGCCTTGCCGAGGCCAAATCGAACGCGGGAAATTTTCTTGATCAGATTCTTGCGGCCGGCACAAGGGAAAATCCGTTTCAAGGCGGCACAGGGCGTTTACCCTGTTTCTACGGAGCCGGAAACGCCGATCTGCACTGTTCATGTTGCGCTGCAAAAATTTTTCTAAGTCTAGTTACACTCGTAACTTTCGGCAATTCCGTATCATTTTCCGCAGCTTACCTGAGTGCGCGCAAAAATATTTTCCAAGTAAAGAAAAGGACACCCTTTCTGCCCCTTTTCAAGTGCGTGCGACCAAAGTAGAAATCGTGCCAAAATCAGACCTGCCGTTCCGAAAGATGGGGGAGAAGGCGTTTGGCGATCACAAAAATTCTCGTTGCAAACAGATCGGAAATAGCGATCCGTGTGTTCCGGGCTGCCAATGAACTCGGCCTGAAAACCGTGGCGATCTTTGCCGAACAGGACAAGCTTGCCCTGCACCGGTTCAAGGCTGACGAGGCCTATCAGGTCGGCAAGGGTCTCGGGCCAATCGAGGCCTATCTGTCCATTGACGAGATCATCCGTGTTGCCAGGCACGCCGGGGCCGATGCCATTCACCCCGGCTATGGACTGTTGTCCGAGAGCCCGGAATTCGTGGATGCGTGTGAAGCGGCGGGCATAACCTTCATCGGCCCGAAGTCCGACACGATGCGGCGGCTCGGCAACAAGGTCGCCGCCCGCAATCTGGCGATCGAAGCCGGTGTTCCGGTGATGCCGGCGACCGAGCCGTTGCCGGACGCTATTGAGGAGATCAAGCGGCAGGCCCTGGAGATCGGCTATCCGGTGATGCTGAAGGCGTCCTGGGGCGGCGGCGGCCGCGGGATGCGCGTGATCCCGGACGAGGCGACGCTTGAAAAGGAAGTGCTCGCCGCAAAGCGTGAGGCCAAGGCTGCGTTCGGCAAGGACGAGATCTATCTGGAAAAACTCGTGCAGCGTGCGCGCCATGTAGAGGTTCAGATCCTCGGCGACGGTGACAATGTCGTGCACCTGTTCGAACGCGACTGCTCCATCCAGCGGCGGCATCAGAAGGTGGTCGAGCGCGCACCGGCTCCGTACCTTGACGAAGCAAAGCGCATGGAGCTGTGCGAATACGGTCTGAAGATCGGCCGCGCCGTCAATTACCGGGGTGCGGGAACGGTCGAATTCCTGATGGATGCGGACACCGGCTCCATCTACTTCATCGAAGTGAACCCGCGCGTGCAGGTCGAGCATACGGTCACCGAGGAAGTCACCGGGATCGACATTGTCCAGGCGCAGATCCACATCGCGGAAGGCGCCAAGATCGGTACACCGGAAAGCGGTGTGCCGGTGCAGGAGAAAATCCACCTCAACGGCCATGCCCTGCAATGCCGGATCACGACCGAAGATCCGGAACAGAACTTCATTCCCGACTACGGCCGCATCACCGCCTATCGCGGGGCGACCGGTTTCGGCATTCGCCTCGACGGCGGCACCGCCTATTCCGGTGCGGTGATCACCCGGTTCTACGACCCGCTGCTGGAGAAAGTCACGGCCTGGGCGCCGACCGCCGAAGACGCGCGCAAGCGCATGGACCGCGCCCTGCGCGAGTTCCGCATCCGGGGTGTCGCGACCAACCTGGTGTTTCTTGAAAACATCATCGACCATGCCGACTTCCGGGCGAAAAACTACACGACCCGCTTCATCGACGAGACCCCGGCGCTGTTCGAACAGACCAAGCGGCAGGACCGGGCGACCAAACTCCTGACCTATATTGCCGACGTTTCGGTCAACGGACACCCGGAAACGAAGAACCGGGTGCGTCCGCCGAAGGATGTCGCCGCGCCGGTGGTTCCCGACTTTGGCGATGACAAGCCGAAGGGTACGCGGCAGCTTCTCGATGCACTCGGTCCCAAAGGGTTTGCCGACTGGATGAAAGACCAGAAGCGCGCGTTGATCACCGACACGACGATGCGCGACGGCCACCAGTCGCTGCTGGCAACGCGCATGCGGACCCATGACATCGTCAATATCGCAGACGCCTATGCGGTCGGTCTGCCGACGCTGTTCTCGCTGGAGTGCTGGGGCGGTGCGACGTTCGACGTCGCGATGCGGTTTCTGACAGAAAGCCCGTGGGAGCGGCTGCACCACATTCGCGAGAAGGCCCCGAACATACTGCTGCAGATGCTGCTGCGCGGTTCCAACGGGGTCGGTTACACCAACTATCCCGACAATGTCGTCAAGTTCTTCGTCAAGGAGGCAGCGGAAAACGGGATCGATCTTTTCCGCGTGTTCGACTGTCTCAACTGGGTCGAAAACATGCGCGTGTCGATGGACGCCGTGCAGGAAGCGAACAAGCTCTGCGAAGGCGTGCTGTGCTACACCGGCGACATGCTGGACAGCGCCCGGCCGAAATATGACCTGAAATACTACGTCGGTCTGGCCAAGGAACTGGAAGCAGCGGGCGCGCATATCCTCGGGATCAAGGACATGGCGGGACTGTTGAAGCCCGAGGCCGCCAGGGTTCTCATCAAGGCGCTGAAAGAGGAGACAGGACTTCCGATCCACTTCCACACGCATGACACGTCCGGCATCGCCGCAGCGACTGTTCTGGCGGCTGTCGAAGCGGGGGCCGATGCCGTCGACGCGGCCATGGACGCCCTTTCGGGCCTGACATCCCAGCCGTGCCTCGGCTCGATCGTCGAGGCCCTGAGAGGCAGTGATCGGGACACCGGTCTTGACGCGAAGACGATCCGGCAGATTTCCTTCTACTGGGAAGCGGTGCGCACGCAGTACCGCGCGTTCGAGAGCGACCTGCGCTTCGGCGCGTCGGAAGTCTACCTGCACGAAATGCCGGGTGGCCAGTTCACCAACCTCAAGGAACAGGCCCGATCGCTTGGTCTTGAAACCCGCTGGCATGAAGTTGCCCAGGCCTATGCCGACGTCAACATGATGTTCGGAGACATCGTCAAGGTGACGCCTTCTTCCAAGGTGGTTGGCGACATGGCGCTGATGATGG
>JBCDEN010000044.1:0-11826 GCA_039179715.1 Pseudomonadota bacterium | reverse complement strand
GTTCCGCCAGTTTCCTGAGATCGCAATCGGCGGTGGGAAGATCGGCCACCTTGCGGCCGCCCCGCAGAACGGCGACACGGTGGGAGGAGGCGATAACCTCGGCAAGCTTGTGGGAGATGAAAATGATCGCGAGACCGTCCGCCGCGAGCTTTTTCAGGGTCGCGAACAGGGTGTCGGATTCCTGTGGCGTCAGCACGGCGGTCGGTTCGTCGAGGACCAGCACACGCGCATCGCGGTAAAGCGCCTTCAGGATTTCCACGCGCTGCTTTTCGCCAACGGAAAGCTGCGATATCCGGGCATCGAGCGGCACGCTCAATCCGGAACGGGCAATCAGATCCTCAAGTTTCTTGCGGGCCGGTTTGCGTGCGGAGGTCAAGGCAGCAAGGGTCTCGGTGCCGAGAACAATGTTGTCGAGGGCGCTCAGGTTCTCCGCAAGCGTGAAGTGTTGATGGACCATGCCGATGCCCGCTTCAAGCGCGGCATGGGGCGATCCGGCTTCCAGTTCGCTCAGTCCGGCGCCGGGCGATGCAATGTAAACCTGGCCTTCGTCAGCAACATAGTGGCCGAACAGGATGTTCATCAGGGTGGTTTTGCCGGCGCCGTTCTCGCCCAGAAGGGCCAGGATCTCGCCCTTCGCGAGGTCGAGCGACACGTCGCCATTTGCCGTCAAGTCGCCAAAGCGCTTGGTGATACCGTCCAGCCTGAGGACGGTCTCCGCCGCTTGTATGGGTTCCGTCATGCGGAGCTCCGGAATCTGGTGTGTCGGCCGAACGCGCGGCTTGGGCGGGGCATGCCGGCGGCGGGAGGCCGCCGGCAAGGGTCGTTACATCGTCGATTTGGGTTCGCTGTCATTCACGTTGACGCGGAAGAGACCGTCCAGGATTTCCTGTTCCTTCTCCTTGGCCGCTGCCACGGCTTCCGGATCGGCCAGGCTTTCATCCACGATGAAGCTGCCGCCGCCGTAGGACATGAAGCTGAAAGGGCCGTAGTCGGAGGGCTCGAAGCTGCCGTCGACGACCGCGGTAACGGCGCGGTCGATGGTCGGCTCCATGTGCCAGAGCGCGGAGGACAGGATCGTTCCGGGATAGTCCGCGGAGGTGTCGATCACGTTGCCGATCGCCAGGATTTCCTTTTCCTTCGCCGCATCGGACACACCGAAGCGCTCGGCGTAGAGAATGTCAGCCCCCTTGTCGATCATGGCAAAGGCCGCTTCCTTGGCCTTGGGCGGGTCGTACCAGGAGTTGATGAAGGTCACGAGAAACTTCACGTCCGGATTGACGGCAGTCGCACCGTCCATGAAGGCATGCATCAGGCGGTTGACTTCCGGAATGGCATAGCCGCCGACCATGCCGATCACGTTCGACTTGGTGCTGGCACCTGCAATCATGCCCGACAGGTAGCTGGGCTCATGGATCCAGTTGTCGAAAACGGCGAAATTCGGCTTGGCCGGACCGAAGGAGGAGCCCATCAGGAAGGCCGTGTCCGGGTATTCGGCCGCGACCTTGCGCGCGGCGCGTTCCACCGCGAAGGCTTCACCGACCACGAGGTCCATGCCCTGTTCGGCATATTCGCGCATCACGCGCTCATAGTCGGTATTGGCGACGTTTTCGGAGAAGGTGTAGGTGATTTCACCGCGTTCCTGCGCCGCTTTCAGCGCCTTGTCGATCCGGCTGACCCACTGCTGTTCAACCGGTACGGTGTAAATCGCGGCGACCTTGATCGGGTCGGCAGCCATTGTAACGGCGGCCGGCAAAGCGATGGTGGCTGTGACGGCCAATGCAGCCGACAACAGGGCCCTGCGAGCCCTGGAAAAGTGTTTTGATACGAGCATCGGAATCCCCTGGAAGTATTTTTGCCCGAAAAGTTGATCACAGAATATGCGTGCTCACAAGCTGAGCACGCGGCCTCAATGTGAATTTTTTGAACAATTGGGAAAATTTTTCGTGCGCTTGCTCGCGGGACGCGCGTCCTGCCGGATTGCAGGGCTGCCACCGGCAAAAAAAACGCCGGTCGGACCGGCGTTTTTGAATTGCGATTTCGGCAGAGCTCAGCTGAACAGGCTGGAGACCGATTTTTCCAGCGCCGTCCGGTTGATCGCTTCACCGATGAGGGGCGCAATCGAGATCGTGCGGACATTGGCCGCAGCGGTGATTGCTGCCGTCGGCTCGATGGAATTGGTGATGACAAGCTCTTTCAGCTTCGACGATGTCACCCGGGCCACGGCACCACCTGATAGCACGCCATGGGTGATGTAGGCGGTTACCGATTCAGCGCCCTGGGACAAAAGGGCCTCGGCCGCATTGCAAAGTGTGCCGCCGCTGTCGACAATGTCGTCAACGAGGATGCAGTCATACCCTTTCACGTCGCCGATGATGTTCATGACCTCGGATTCTCCGGGCTTGTCGCGCCGCTTGTCGACGATGGAGAGCGGCGCGTCGATCCGTTTTGCAAGCGCCCGGGCGCGCACGACACCGCCGACATCGGGCGACACGACCATGACATTGTCGGTCGCGTAACGCTCCTTGATGTCGCGGGTCATCACGGGTGCGGCGAAGAGGTTGTCCGTCGGAATATCGAAAAAACCCTGGATCTGTCCGGCGTGGAGATCCAGGGTCAGAACGCGGTCGGCACCTGCGTTTGTGATCAGATTGGCCACCAGTTTCGCCGAGATCGGTGTGCGGCCTGATGCCCGCCGATCCTGACGCGCATAGCCGAAATAGGGGATCACGGCCGTAATGCGCCTTGCGGAGGAGCGGCGGAGCGCATCGATGATGATGAGCAGCTCCATCAGGTGATCGTTTGCCGGATAGCTTGTCGGCTGAACGACGAAGACGTCCTCGCCGCGCACATTTTCCTGAATTTCAACGAAGATTTCCTGGTCGGCAAAGCGCCTGACCTGGCATTTGGCCAGAGGCACATCCAGGTAATTGGATATTTCCTCAGCCAGGGCTCGGTTCGAATTGCCCGCGACGATCTTCATGAGCCGCAAGTCCTTCTGGTGCGACGGCGCGAGTGAGGGCCGTCAAGCCCCGCAAACACGCTGAAAAGGCCTGTGTCGTGTCGAGTGCCTGATGCCGCAGGTTGTGTTCAGGCGACCCCCGGCAGGCGGCGGCGTTGTAACAACCAAGCAACCGGACCACAACAGGGGATAGGTCCTTACACGGTCTTTTTTCGATTTTTTTTGACGCAAGGCCATCGTTACCCGGCTAAGCGATCATTATCGGTTGAGCCAGGCCTCGATTTCCACCATCGAGCGCGTCGCGATTCGCGACAAGGTCGATGCGTTGACGGCTTGCCACGGGTCACCGGAGGCACCACCCGTGGACTCGGTCCCGGAGATTCGCTTCAGACGGCTGCCATTCGCGTCAACGATGTCGAAAACATAAAACACCGTTCCGTTGGATGGCTGACCGGTTGCGGCAAGGTATCCGTTGACCCGATATGTCGCGGCTGCGCCGACGCGCCTGACGAGCGTTATGCCCTGTTTGCGCGCTTCGCTGCCGATGTATTCGGACAGTTCATCGGCAATGTTCCCCGGAGCACCTGTAAACGGTTCGAACGCGAAGGTGACGACATTTTCGTCATCTGCCTGACCGGCGATGGAAGGGGCCGATACAGGCCCCGAGATCGGGGCGGGCGTCTGTGTCGAAGACTGGCATGCGGCAAGGAAACCGAGAAGCAGCAGACCCGCCGCCGCCCGCAAAACGGAATAGGAGTTCTTGCTGAGAAATGAGAGCATGAAATAGTCCGGCTCCAGAAGTCTGCGTCAATCCGATCCAGGACCCGCCCAACGGATTTTCCGTCTGGCCGCTCCTCGTTTCGCACTTGGTTTATCCTGACTTTACCGGCAGGTCGAGGGGCAGAGTGGATAAGCACTCCGGCGCCGCTTCAGTGGTGAGGTAGGTCTGGCCAAGTGTCATGGCGGTGTCGGTGATTGAATCCATCAAGATCATGTGCATGAAGATGACCATGTTCGGTTTCACTTCGGCCGGGTTGGACCGGTAGGCCATGGGGGTGTCCATCCAGCTCGGTGTGAAGCGCGCACCCAGGGAATAGCCGCAGGCGTTAAGCCGGTGCTGCATCATGCCATGGGCATCCATACGCTCCGCATGGGCGTCGAATATGTCGCCGAAGGTTTTCCCGGGCACCATCTGGGTTTCAACCGCGTCCAGCGCTTCACGGGTTGCCTGATACATCTCCTGATGCCTGTCGGAAGGCGTACCGACCACGATCGTTCGCATGGCGGCCGCGTGGTAGTGCCGGTAACTTCCGGCCCATTCCAGCGTGATCTGGTCGCGTTCGTCCAGAATGCGCCGGCCGGACTTGTAGCGGCACAGCAGCGCATCGTGACCCGAGCCGATGATGAATTCGTTGCCCGGATAGTCGCCACCGCCCTCAAAGATCGCACCCTGCATCGCCGACAGGATCCTGCCTTCATCAGCGCCCGGGCGAACTTCTTCCATCGCGGCGTGAAACGCCTTGTCCGTCAGCTCTGCGGCCTTGCGCACATAGACGATCTCCTCCGGGCTCTTGACCGAACGCAGCTCCGGGATCAGCGCCGATGAATCGCGCAGGTCGGCAAAACTGGTCAGTTCCGCGTTGATCTGCAACGCGATCTTGCCTGTCATGCCATGCGTGTCGTATTCGATCCCGATCCTGCTGCCGAGCAGATCCATGTCAAACAGCATCTCTTTCAGCTGCAGCACGGGGCTTGCCGAGCCGCGGTCGATCCAGATCCGGATGTCGGAAATGTTGGAGGTGTGGCGCGCCTGACGCTGATCGGCCGACCGCGTCAGCAGAACCTTCTCGCCGTCCTTTGTGACGACCAGACACTGAAAGAAGCAGAAACCGAACGTGTCGTATCCCGTCAGCCAGTACATGCTTTCCTGTGCGAAAAGCAGCATGGCGTCGAGCTTCTCGGCATCCATGGCCGCCTTCAGTTCGGTAAAGCGGCGTTCAAATTCGGCGTCTGAAAAATGCAGTGCCATGGGTGTCCTCACATTCACTCGACGGATCGTCAAGAGCCAAGGGATATTGCGCTGATCTGACGGCCGTAGTCCGGCTCGCCGCGATGGGTGGTCCGCCTGTAGGAAAAAAAGCGGTCTTCGTCGCCATAGGTGCACAGTTCGAGGTCAACGACTGTTCCCAAGCCGGTCTCCCGCAAACGATCGGTAATGAAGGCCGGAAGATCAAACATGAAATGGCCATCGCGCCTGGAGGGTGCGAAATAGACCCGGTTTGCCGCCTTGTCCTTCACGAAGCGGTCATGAAACTCTGGGCCTACCTCGTATGACAAGCGGGAGATCGTCGGGCCGAGGACCGCAACGGTGTTTTCACGTGCCGCGCCGCGTGCCTCCATCGCCGCGACCGTGTTCTCAAGAACGCCGGTCAGCGCGCCTTTCCAACCCGAATGAGCCGCTCCGACGACCCCGGCAGCCGGGTCGGCAAACAGGATCGGTCCGCAATCGGCTGTCAGGATGCCGATTGCCAGCCCCGGCTTGTCGGTGACGAGCGCATCGGCTCTTGCATGGTGACCATCTTCCCAGGGCCCTTCGACGGTGAGCACATCGGGCGAGTGAATCTGATATGGTGACATGAGCCGGTCAACGGACACGCTCAGCGCATCGGCGACGCGGCTGCGGTTTTCGAGCACGGCGTCCCGCGTGTCTTCAGAACCGAGGCCGACATTGAGGCTTTCGTAAATACCCTTGGAGACGCCACCTTCGCGCGTGAAAAAGCCGTGGCGGATCCCATCAAGGTTCAATGCTTGTGCTTCGATCTTCATGAACTGCCCTAACAAGGCGCGCACGGGCGCGCCGCCCAGACCCTGGACCCCTGGTTCGTTTCGATTCGTCCCCGACCCCTGATCCTTGGTTGCTTCATGGGGCGCTGTCAAATGGCGGGAAAAGACCGCGCGTGCTGGCAAGGGCCAGAACCTTGAACAGATCCCCCATCTGACCGGGTGCCGCAAGACGCTCGACCGCGTCGCGAATGGCTTCCTGTTGCGCGTACGTTTTTCCGGCACCAAGAGATCCGGCCCGCTCTACAAGACCCGACCGCAACAGGAAGTCGCCCTGGGTCAGGACAGCGTGCGATGCCGCGCCGCCGCGCCGCGCCGCGCCAGCCAGGGCTTCGAAATTCACATGGGCAGTCAGATCTGCCTGACCAGGATGTGCCAGAACATCGTCGTAGGCGTGACCATAGAGCGCCTGCAATGTGTCGCCGGTTGCGGATTTCAGATAGCCGTAATCGAAAATGACCGCAGCGCCGCCGTCGCGCGCGATCCTTTCTCCCAGTTCTTCGGCAATCGCGTTGGCGCCCGGCTGGGTCTCAAGGATGGCTCCAGGGGCGGCACTCCTGAAAGCGTCCGGTATGTCACCATCGGGGATGCGCGCCGTTCCCGCACCGAATGCGAGCTCACCGTCCGCGTCCAATCCGACAACGCGTTCATGCCAGCCGTCGTGTGTTCGGACGAACTGGTGTATCGGAAGTGCGTCGAAGAACTCGTTGGCAACGACAATGAGGGGTCCGTCGGGAATGGTGCGCAACGCGTCGTGGAAAACCGGTTTCAGTGCTGCGCCGGCCAGTGTCGTTTCCTGGATCTGCCTCAGGCGCGGGCTTGTCTCGACCAGATGCAGGCGGGCGGCGGACAAAAAGTCCGGACGCAGCGCGGCTATGCGCAAGAGATCGGCCATCAGGGTTCCGCGTCCCGGACCCAGTTCAACAAGGCTGAAGGTCTCCGGTTGCCCGAGACACTCGAATGCCGAAACACAGGCCGCCCCGACGAGTTCGCCGAACATCTGGCTGACCTCGGGCGCGGTGACGAAATCGCCCTTGCTGCCGAACGGCTCCCGCGTCGTGTAATAGCCGAGTTGCGGGTCTCCAAGACACGTGGCCATGTATTGCGCGACCGGCATCGGGCCTTCATTGGCGATCCCGGTTCGGATCCTTTCCTTGAGATCCGTCAAGCCGCTGCGTTCCCAGACGGGCGGCGGGCGGCCCAGATCATCAGGGCGGTCCCGGCGAGTATCATCGGCACAGACAGCAGGATACCCATCGTCAGGAAGCCTGACAGGTATCCGATATGCGCATCGGGAACGCGGTAAAGCTCTGCGATCGAACGGCCGATGCCGTATCCGAACGCAAATGCGCCGGCGAGAAAACCGGGTTTTTTCAGCAACTCAAACCGATGGCTGAGCAGGCGCAGAATGAAGAACAGCAGCACGCCTTCAAGCGCGGCCTCGTAAAGCTGGCTGGGATGCCGCGGTTCCGGACCCGCTCCGGGGAACACCATCGCCCAGGGGACATCCGTCGGGCGCCCCCACAATTCGGCATTTATGAAGTTGGCCATACGGCCGAAAAAGAGACCGATGGGTGCCGCGCAGCCTGCGAGGTCGAACAGCGTCCACACGGGCAATCCCCGGCGCCAGGCAAACAGGATCATTGCAATGACCGTCCCGGCGAACCCGCCGTGGAACGACATGCCGCCGGACCAGACTGCGAGAGCCTCGCCCGGATTGGCAAGATAATAGGCGGGATTGTAGAACAGCACATAACCGAGGCGTCCGCCGATAATGATGCCAAGCGTTCCCCAAAGGACGAAATCATCGAGTTCGGCAGGCGAGGGCCGCTTTGCGCCGCCCCAGAGCCGGTCATTCAGGACAAGAGCGCGCATATAGCGCCACGCGAGAATGATGCCGACAATGTAAGCCAGGGCATACCAGCGGAGCGCGAAAGGCCCGACTTCGACAATTACCGGGTCGATTGCCGGAAACGGCAAGACGAAAACAGCAGGCACTTGTGGTCCTTCCTGGCAGGTCGTCGCATTTGCGAAATACGGGCGAACGCTTGCGCTATCTTTCCCGCGCCGTCAAGCGTGGTGACCGGCTGCTGCAATCCGGTGCGACGGAAATGGTTCTTGAACTTGCCGCGTTTCACCCATACCTCTTTGGTGTTGAACTTTTCTTGTACAAGGAGGGTCTGATGACCCAGGGTCCGAACCGCCTTCTCGATGATTTTGCCAAACTGATGACGGATGCCGCCGGTGTTGCCCAGGGTGCGCGGCGCGAAGTGGAGACCGCTTTCCGGGCTCAGGCGGAGCGTTTCCTGTCGGATATGGACATGGTTTCGCGTGAAGAGCATGAGGCCGTGAAGGAAATGGCGGTGCGTGCCCTCGACCGGATCGAGGAACTCGAATCACGGCTCGCCAAACTGGAAGGTGACGACGCGAAGAAAAGTGGAGACGCCTGATCGGGGCCGGTTGACGCCGAAGTGAGCGGTTTCTGTTGATTGTTGATGACAGATTTGCGACCAAAAAAGTTGGCGGGAATGCAGTGATTTTAGGCAACCTGATCGGAATTTCTGCAAATTCTTCCACAAGTTTCAGCTTTTTGATCCGGTTTGGTGTGTATCCATTAAATCATTCCTGATCCTATACTCAAGCAACAGGGATTCGTCGGAGCAAGGCGGAACCGGTTCGATCGCTACGGGCCACAAAAGGACGCGTTTTGCTCCTCCGGCATGGGACTTTTCCCGGCGGCCCGCCCGGTTATCCTGATCGGGTTCCCGGCCTCCGGCTCGGAAGGGGAGTAGGCACATGAGCCTCATCGAGATCGAATTCGAGCGACCTGGCAATCCCGTTGATACCATCGAAACCGTTGCCGCGTTGAACGACTGGGCGTTCGAGCGCTCGGACGATGACGAAATCACAATCTCCCTCGGAGGCAGCTGGTGTGACTACCATGTCTCTTTTTCCTGGATGGAGGAGGTGGAAGCCCTGCATCTGGCCTGCGCGTTCGACCTCAAGGTGACCGAACCGCGCAAGACGGAAGTCCTGCGGTTGCTGGCGCTCGTGAACGAGCAGCTCTGGATGGGGCATTTCGATCTGTGGCACAAGGAAAACGTGATCATGTTCAGGCAGTCTCTGCTGCTGAGCGGGGGCGCTGAGGCGTCTTCTGCACAGATCGAGGGCATGCTGACCAATGCGCTGGAGAATTGCGAACGCTTTTATCAGGCATTCCAGTTTGTCGTCTGGGCCGGGCATTCGGCCACGGAGGCAATGAACTCCGCCTTGTTCGAGACCGCAGGAGAAGCATGAATTTTTCGAAAGAGCGCCCCTTTCTTCTTGTCGGCGCCGGCAAGATGGGCGGGGCCATGTTGTCCGGATGGATGGGGGAAGGGATCGACCCTTCTTCCATCATGGTTTGCGATCCCGGACTGTCCGACGAAATGGATGCGCTGCTGGCGCGGCACGGTATCCGCCATGTGACGGCCGTTCCGGACGATCTCAAGGCAGGTATCGTTCTCGTCGCGGTCA
The DNA here is from genome assembly GCA_039179715.1 of Pseudomonadota bacterium. Lineage (GTDB taxonomy): Bacteria > Pseudomonadota > Alphaproteobacteria > Rhizobiales > Stappiaceae > Roseibium. The sequence goes on along the minus strand of JBCDEN010000044.1, from coordinate 2,510 downwards.
AGCCCCAGATGATGGACACGGTTCTGCCGGGTATCAAGCATGCGGTCCTGTCGGACACGCTGGTCATGTCGGTCGCCGCGGGCACGCCCGTTTCCAAGTTTGTCTCGATTCTCGGTGAGGTTCCTGTCTGCAGGTGCATGCCGAATACACCGGCGATGGTCAAGCGCGGCATAACCGCGGTCTATCCGACCGGACTGGTCAGCGAGAGCCAGAAGGAAGCCGTTGCACGCCTGATGTCGGCGGTCGGCAAAGTCGTCTGGCTCGAAGCGGAAGACCAGATCGATCTCGTGACCGGCGTCAGCGGCTCAGGGCCCGCTTATGTGTTTTATCTGGCAGAAGCACTCAGTAAAGCAGGCCAGGATGCCGGGTTGCCCGAAGCGATCGCCCATGAACTGGCGGTGGCAACCGTCAGCGGCGCAGGGGAATTGCTGCACCAGTCGGGCGAGCACCCGTCGGTGCTGCGTCAGAACGTGACCAGCCCGAACGGAACGACCGCAGCAGCGCTCGATGTTCTCATGCATGATGACGGACTTCAGCCCGTCCTGAGCAAAGCCGTTGCAGCCGCCGTGAAGCGGGCCCGCGAACTCGCCGGCTGAGGGCACTGATTCAACAGCTCGCTTTCAAGCCGTGCAGGCGCTGCTGCGCTGGAAATGCGCGCGCCCTGCATGGTAAATCCCGAACTGCGGCAGTGCGCCACCCTTTTCGGCGTGTCTTCCATCTCCTATCTTTGAAGGCAAGAGCCAAGGGAGTTTGCTCCATGACAACTGCCAAGACGAAGCAGAAGATCCTCCAGACGTTCCTGGATCTCCTTTCAGACCATGCCTATGAGGACGTTTCCCTGCCGCTGGTTGCGGACAAGGCCAAGGTCAAATTGTCTGACATGAGGAGCGCCTACGGATCGAAACTGGATCTCGTTGCAGCCTTTGCCGAAAGTGTCGACAAGGCGGTGCTGGACGAGCGTGACGAAGACATGGACGATCAACCCGCGCGCGACCGGTTGTTCGATGTGCTTATGTCGCGCATCGATGCGCTTGATGGCCACAAGGACGCTGTCAGGACGCTTCACAGGGCGGCGCGCAAGGATCCGGCGCTGGCGCTGGAATTCAACCGCCTGGAAGTGCGCTCCCAGAAATGGATGCTGATTGCCGCCGGGATCGATGTTTCCGGAATGAAGGCGGGCATCGTCGCACAGGGCCTGTCGGTCGCCTTTGCGCGTGTTGTCGGAACCTGGCTGGATGAAGATGACGAAGGCATGCCGCGGACCATGGCGCGGCTGGACAAGGAACTGGACAGCGGTTCCGCGTTCATGAAGCGCCTGAACGGGATCGAAGGCATTGCCAAGGGCCTGCGCTCGTTCCTCAAAAGGGCATCCGCGGGACGGCGCAGACGACGCGGCCGCACGGAAGACGACACCGATCACGAGCCGGATTATTCCGGAGAGGAACCGGTGGGCGCCTGACACGAATTCCGCTTGCAGCTCTTTCCGTCAACGGTCATGGTCGCGCCGGAAACTGAAGGGGTAGACCATGAGCAACGAAATCGGTTTTGACGACTTTCTGAAAGTGGATGTCCGGGTTGGCCGGGTCGTTGAAGCGGAAGAATTTCCCGAAGCACGCAAGCCCGCCTACAAGATGCGGATCGACTTCGGACCGGAAATCGGCATCAAGAAAACGTCGGCCCAGATCACGAAGCACTACACCCCGCAAACGCTGCAGGGAAAACTGGTCATGGCGGTCGTTAATTTTCCACCGCGCCAGATAGGACCGGTCATGTCGGAGGTCTTGACGCTCGGCGTTCCGGATGAGGATGGCGAGGTTGTCCTGCTTGCGCCGGACAAGGACGTTCCGATCGGCGGACGGCTGTACTGAGCGATCCGAAACGCGGTTTCAGGCCGGAATCCGGAGCCGCGCGCGCAGGCCTCCGAGCGGGCTGTCTTCAAGATAAAGATCTCCCCCGTGTGAGCGGGCGACGTCCCGGGCGATGGCGAGACCGAGGCCGCTGCCGGATTCATCCTGGTTTCTGGCCAGGTCGAGGCGGTGAAACGCGCGAAACGCAAGTTCCCGGTCTTCCTCCGGAATGCCCGGTCCGTCGTCATCGACCGTGATGACAAGCCAATCCATCTCGACCGAGCCGGCAACCTCGACGCTGTTGCCGTATTTGCAGCCATTGGTGACAAGGTTGGACAGGCATCTTTTCAGCGACAGCCGTTTGACCTGTGCATCCGTTGGTCCCTCGAAACGGGTGGAAACGAGCAGGCCCGAGATTTCCGCTTCTTCCTCGAGTTCCTCCAGCAGAAGACTGATATCCGTCGTCTGCGCTTCCTCGTCCGCGTCACCGCTTGCGAAGGCGAGATAGTCCTCAAGCATGTGACTCATCTCGTCGACATCTTTTCTCATCGCTTCGCTTTCAGGCGATTCGGACAGGAAGGCGAGCTGGAGCCTGAGACGTGTCAGGATGGTCCTCAGATCGTGGCTGACGCCCGCCAGCATGGTGGTCCGCTGCTCTATCTG
>JBCDEN010000264.1:0-6091 GCA_039179715.1 Pseudomonadota bacterium | reverse complement strand
CTATTCGCGATCACGGGCCTGACTCGGTGGCGTTCTATGTGTCGGGTCAGTTGCTGACCGAAGATTATTATGTCGCCAACAAGCTGATGAAAGGCTTTATCGGTTCGGCGAATATCGACACGAATTCAAGACTTTGCATGGCATCCTCGGTTGCAGGTCACAAACGCGCTTTTGGCAGCGACACCGTGCCCGGCACCTATGAGGACCTGTAAGAGGCCGACTTGATCGTGCTGGTCGGTTCGAACCTCGCCTGGTGCCACCCTGTCCTGTTTCAGCGGGTCGAGGTGGCGAAGATGGCAAATCCTCACATGCGGGTCGTTGTTGTCGATCCGCGCGAAACCGCGACCTGCGCCATCGCCGATCTGCATCTGGCGCTGAAACCGGACACGGATGTCGCGCTCTTCAACGGTGTGCTGGCCTTTCTGGCCGACACCGACGCGCTTGACCGGTCCTACATAGAGAGCCACACGAATGGCTTCGATGACGCGCTTTCGGCAGCCGGTCCGTGCGAAATCAACCGGATCGCGGAAGAAACGGGCCTGACACCGCGCGATTTGGCGACCTTCTACACGATGGTGGCGCGCACCCCCAGGACGGTCACCGTCTACAGCCAGGGCGTCAACCAGTCCCGCAACGGGACGGACAAGGTCAACGCGATCATCAACACCCATCTGGCGACGGGGCGTATCGGCCGCCCAGGCATGGGACCGTTCTCGGCAACGGGCCAGCCCAATGCCATGGGCGGACGCGAGGTCGGCGGGCTTGCCAACATGCTCGCCGCCCACATGGCGATCGAGAATCCGGATCATCGCGCTCTGGTGCAAGCCTTCTGGAAAAGCCCGGTGATTGCGAAAAGCCAGGGGCTGAAAGCCGTCGACATGTTCAAGGCAGTCGGGGACGGCCGGATCAAGGCGATCTGGATCATGTCGACGAACCCCGTGGACAGCCTGCCGGATGCGGACAAGGTCGCAGCGGCGCTCGAAGCGTGTCCCTTTGTCGTTGTTTCGGACGTATCGCATGCCGCCGACACGGTCGCCTATGCGGATGTGCTTCTGCCAGCTGCTGCCTGGGGAGAGAAGGACGGTACGGTCACGAATTCCGAACGCAGGGTTTCCCGGCAGACACCGTTTCAATTGCCCCCCGGCGATGCCAAGCCCGATTGGTGGCAGATTTGCGAAGTCGCACGCCGGATGGGCTTCAAGGACGCGTTCGATTATGACGGCCCGGCGGCGATCTTTCGCGAGCACGCCGCCCTTTCCGGTTACGGGAATGGCGGCGCGCGCGACTTCGATATTAGCGCCTATCGTGATCTGTCCCAGCACGAATTCGATACGCTGCAGCCGTTTCAATGGCCGCAGGCAATGGGCGAAGAGCGGAAAACCACGCGTTTCTTCTCAGAAGGCGGCTTCTACACCGCCGACGGCAAGGCCGCCTTTGTTGCGGTCAAACAGAGCGCAGCGGCCGCGCTTCCAAAACGCTATCCCTTCGTTCTCAACACAGGCAGGGTCCGCGATCACTGGCACACCATGACGCGCACCGGCAAAACAGCGCGCCTGTCTTCCCATATTGCGGAGCCCTTCGTTGAACTTCATCCCGAGGATGCAGCCGGGGAAGGCATCGCGGCGGCGGATCTCGTTGAAGTGAAGAGCCCGCATGGGGCCGCGATTGTCCGCGCCCAGGTGAGCGAACGTGCGCGCAAGGGATCGGTGTTTGTGCCCATGCACTGGACCGACCAGTTTGCGTCCAGCGGACGGATCGATGCGGTCGTCTCTTCCGACACCGATCCGGTTTCCGGTCAGCCGGGCTCGAAATTTACACCCGTGTCCCTGCGCAAGCTCGGTTTCGACTGGTACGGCTTTGCCGTCCTTCGGGAAAAACCAGCCGCGCTTCGCACGCGCTATTGGGCGCTTGCGCCGGCCCAGGGCGGATGGCGTGTCGAGCTGGCGGGGATGATGGCGCAGGACGACACGATCAGCCTTGTTCGATCCCTCTTGGGCGGCGACGCCGAATTGCTCAGTTTTGAAGATCCGGCTTTCGGGCTGCAACGCGTTGCCGGATGGGTGGGCGAAACACTTGCCGGAGCCTTTTTCTTCGGCCCCGAACCTGTTTCCGTATCGCGGCAATGGGCGTGCGGGCTGCTGGCAACACCAGCGAGCGATCGGCACAAGCGTCTTGAAGTCCTGGCCGGGCGGCCGCCCGCCGATATGCCCGACAAGGGTGCCATCGTCTGTTCGTGCTTTCAGGTCGGGTGCCGCGAAATTGCCGCTGCCGCCGAAAAAGGGGCCACGACCGTCAAGGCTGTCGGTGATTGCCTGAAGGCGGGCACCAATTGCGGATCCTGCCGCTCCGAAATCCAGGCCATTCTCGATCAAAGCTTCAAGGAGACCGCCGATGAGGCCCATATTGCACGCGCCGGTTAAAGCCTCCAGGCGCCGACGTTCGGCACGCGTTGAAGCGCTTGCGAGCCTGCCCCTGTTTTTTCCTCTGAAAGGACGCAAGGTTGTGCTTGCCGGCGGCTCGGATGCCGCTGCCTGGAAAGCGGAACTCCTCGCAGCTTCCGGAGCCGAGGTCCACGTTTTCGCGGAAAGCCTCGATGAGACATTTGCTGCCCTTTTGAAGAGCGGCAGCGTCAAGGGCAGCTTCGTGCATCATGAACGGATCTGGAGCACCGATTGCTTTGAGGGTGCCGCGCTCGCAATCGGCGATGCGGCCAGCGATGGCGAGGCGCAGGCGTTCACCTGTGCGGCTCAGGCTCAAGGCGTGCCCGTCAACGTGATCGACAGGCCTGCCTTTTGCGAGTTTCAGTTCGGGTCGATCGTCAATCGCTCGCCCGTTGTGATCGGAATCTCGACCAATGGCGTGGCGCCCATTCTCGGGCAAGCCATCCGCCGCCGGGTCGAGACGCTCTTGCCGATCAGTCTGCGCGACTGGGCGGCGCTTGCCGGGCGCGTGCGCGCAAGCGTTCTGGCGGCCCTGTCGGCCGGTTCCGAACGCCGCAGGTTCTGGGAAGGGTTCACGGATCTGGCCTTTTCAGCGCACTCGGTTCCGGATACGGATGACGAGCGCGCGATTGACGCGTTGCTTGATGAAGCCGGTGCAGTCTCTGCCGGACGTGTGACAATTGTCGGGGCCGGGCCGGGAGACGCGGAACACCTTACACTGAAGGCCATGCGCACGCTTCAATCGGCCGACGTCATCCTGTTTGACGATCAGGTGGATGACACGGTGCTGGAATTGGCCCGCCGGGAGGCCAAGCGCATGCTGGTCGGGCGCAACGGCGATCCGGAAACGGCTGACGAAGATATTCGCGACCGCATGGTGATGCTTTCGCGCCAGGGCAAACATGTGGTGCGCCTGAAGTCCGGGGACCCGGTCTCTTGTGAAGAAACGCGAGCAGACCTGAAACGGCTGGGTGATGCAGGTATTCCGGTGAGCCTGGTGCCCGGTGTCGCCGCCACGGTGCAGCGCATCCCGGACGCAAATGACGCCACGGTGCTGTCTCGTTCGGCGGCCGGAGGAAGTGCGTGAAATTTAGAGAGCGGGGCTGTCGAGCGGGTTAAAGTCAAGCGCGCCAAACGCTGGAATCGAAACCCTGGCAGCCGCCGGATTGACACCGGCGACCAGCCCCAGAAAGTTGAGTTCCAGGCCGACATTGCTTCCGATCACAAACCCGAAATAGCCACCCGCAGTTGCGAAAAAGGCCCCATCATCGCGGTAACCGATCCATTTGCCATCTGCGGGAAAATCGCGTCCGATTGCGGTGCTGGGCGTTGTCGCCGCAAGGGCGGGCACCTGCTGCAGAACCGTCTCAACAAACGTGTTTGAATTCGGACCGGGCCAGATCGTGTAGTCACCGCGCTCACGCCAGCGGTATCGCGCGATCGCGCTTTCCACCTTCGGCAGCAGTTTTTCCGCCTTGTCTCCGATCAGGCGGTAGTCGATTACGGGTTTGTTGGAATACCAGTGCCCGTCAGCGTCATAGGCGTTCTTCCTGACGGGCGTGCCCCATCCGACAACATCGTACCGGTCATACCGCTCCGCGCCCCTTGGCTTGAGTACCAGCCAGGAGTGTGTCGCGAAGGCACCCTTCATTCCGCCCGTGCGTGCGGTCAGAACGTAGATTTCGGCCTGGTCTGCCGGCGGCTTTTCCGGAAGGATCCCCGCGCTTGCCCAAGAGGCGTAGCGCCAGCCCTGGGGACGGTCCTTGAGGCTCCATACGCCAAGATGCAGCAGCGCCGGGAGGATGAAAACGGCAAACAGGAAAAGTAAGGTACGTCTGGCAAATCGCAGCGTCAGACGAGCTGTTTTCGACATTGCGGACCCTTCACCTTGCAGGCGCGCGCGCCTGACACTTGTCACCCTTCCCCGCGGGGCTGACCGTTCGTGCAGCACCCGTCAGTCAAAAATGTAACACAATGAATGTGTGAACTTTTTGGCAGATGGGAAGAGGACGTTCAGCCGCCTTCAAAAATACGTTTGCGGGCGTTTTCGACGTGATCGCGCATCGCCTGGCGGGCGGTCTCTCTGTCTCGCGCCTCGATCGCGTTGAAAATGTCATAGTGCTCAGACTGCACCAGCTTCATCCGGTCCTGCGGTTTCGTCAGCGACAGGTTCCGGGTCAGGTTCATGCCGGTCAGGATATTGGATTTCATGGATGAGCGCGCGGCGACGAAATACTTGTTGTCAGCGGCGTTGCAGACGGCAACATGAAAGATCTCGTCCGCTGCCACGCCGAGTTCTCCCTCCGCAATGCAGCGATCCAGCTCTGTCAGCGAATCCTGCAATTCCTTGAGGTCGGCATCCGTTCGCCGTTCCGCAGCCAGGTAGGCGGCCTCGCCCTCGACTGCCGCCCGGAATTCAAATGTACGCTGGATGTCGGCGATTGATCCGACCGGGGCGAAATCGAGCACGGCCCCTTCGGGCCGCCGCTTGACGTAGGAGCCGGAGCCCTGGCGCGAGACGACCACGTCATCTTCCCGCAGCTGCTTCAGCGCCTGGCGCAGGATCGGCCGGGAAACGCCGAACTCGTCGGACAGAATCTGTTCCGTCGGCAGTTTGCCACCAACGGGAATGTCGCCGTCCATGATCTTGGCGAGAATGCTCTCGTAGACCTTGTCGGAGAGGGTACGATCGCGAACCTGCCGGTCCGGCGCCGTGTTCTCCCTTACCTGCCGTTTTCCTGTCGCCACGCTTTAAACCTGTCCATTGTGGACGGATCGGTCGGGGGATAGAGCCCGAATGTCGATGCGCCCTGTTTGACCATTTCCATGACAAAGTCCTCGAAGACCGTCATTTCGGTGGCCTCGTCCGCTACCTCCTTTGCCATATGTTGAGGCACGCAAACAACACCTTCGTTATCGCCGACAATGATGTCGCCCGGGAAAACCGATACACCGCCGCAGGCAATCGGATCATTCACGGCAACGGCGTGGTGCTTTGTCAGGTTTGTCGGTGCGCTCGGCCGGGCATGATAGCCGGGCATGTCCAGTTGAGCGATCTCGGGCGTGTCCCGGAAGCCCCCGTCGGTGACGATGCCACGGCAGCCGCGCGCCTGCAGGCGGGCCGCCAGAATGCAGCCCGCGGAGGCCGCGGATGCATCGCCGCGGGAATCAATCATGAACACGGCTCCGGGCGGGCATTCCTCAACCCCCTTGCGCTGGGCATTGGCCGGATCGGCGAAAGAGTCCAGGTGGTCAAGGTCTTCCCGGGCGGGGATGTACCTGAGCGTATAGGCGATCCCGACCATGTTCGGTCCCGGGCTCAGCCGATGGATGCCTTGCAGGAAAATGTTGCGCAAACCTCGCTTGAACATGACCGTTGTGAGCGTCGCCGTGCTGACATTCATGAACTTGTGCTTTGTCTGTTCCTCCAGACCCGTCATCCGGTTCTCCCCAACGCTCCGGTACCCGTAGATACGCGTTTCCATTACGAGATGATTAAGCCCGCAATGAAAACTTGTCAATTATTTGTAAAATTGAAAAGCGAAATTTTTCGCTGGACGCGGCCTTCGAAAAGATCTCTTTAGTAAGCGTCTGAATCGCATCCATTTTTCTCTCAAATTCACCAATATACAGGTGTGTGTCTCAGTGTT
>JBCDEN010000396.1:0-4626 GCA_039179715.1 Pseudomonadota bacterium | reverse complement strand
TCGTGACCATCGTCATCACCCCTGTTGTCGCAAGCCTGCTGGCTCTGCTTTACGTCGTTCTGAGCATCCGGGTGATCGGCGCGCGCCGCACGGAACGGATCAGCCTTGGTGACCGGGGCAACGACCTGATGCTGCGGCGCATGCGGGTGCACAGCAATTTCGCAGAGTATACGCCTTTCGCGCTCTTGCTACTTCTCATGCTTGAGCTTCTGGGCGGTGCGCACTGGCTGCTCTACGGGCTCAGTCTTTTCCTGCTCGTCGGCCGCAGCGTTCATGCCTACGGCGTCAGCAGCGAACCGGAACCCATGGCTTTCCGCGTGACGGGCATGCTGCTCACCTTCACGGTGATCGGTATTGCGGCGCTGGCCAATCTTGTTCTTGCGCTCGACAACCTCATGACCGTCGGGCGTCTCGGCCAGGCCTGATAGTGTCACCGCGCCAGCGAAGAGCCCTTGTGTCGCACGGGATTTTGAGATCTATACAAAAAGTCTTTTTCTGGATATAAAATCCAGATGACCTCAAATCCCGACCTCAAGGCTCTCGAACCGGTCTGCAAGGCGATCGCACTGCTGATGCCGGACCTTGTTGAAGTCGTCCTGCACGATCTGAAAACGAACACGATCGCCCATATCGAAAACGGCTTTTCCGCCCGACTTACCGGGGACGATTCCCTTCTGGAAACGGCAAACTATGACGCCGAACTGAGCGCAGACGGGATTATCGGGCCCTATCGGAAATCCAGCCCGGACGGGACCCGCCTGAAATCCGTTTCAGCGGTTTTTCGCGATACCCAGGGCCACCCAATCGGGATGCTCTGCCTCAATTTCAAGACCGGCGATCTGGAAACGGTATCCATACTTTTGAGCGCAATAACGCGCCTTGATGAAAGCGGGCAGCCTTCCATCGTGAAGAACGACTGGCGCGAACTCACAAACAGGATCATCGAGGACACCCTAAGGGACCTGAAGATCGCACACAATCAGCTGCGCCGGCCCGCCCGCATCGAGATCATGCGCCGGCTCCTGCACGCCGATGTCCTGTCTGCCAGGGGGTCAGGCGACTATGTCGCAAGGGCGCTCGGTGTCTCGCGGGCAAGTTTCTACGGCATGCTTCGGGAGGCAAAGAACAACAGCAAGGAAGCGTCCGCATGACCGCGACTGCAACAAGCCCACGCCCGATGCGCGACTTCGGACTGGAAGTGTTCTTTTCCAGATGGGAGTTCACCGCGCAGCATCACATGACCGCATCGGACCTTGAGAGCCTGTCCCTGTCCGGGCTTCTGGCGCTCGCGTCCGATGAAGACCGCTCGGCTTTCGAAACACTCTGGCTGGGATATACGGAAACCTGGGGGGCTCCGGCGCTGCGCCGGGAGATCGCAAGCACCTATGACAAGCTGTCAGACAGCAACATCCTGTGTCTTGCGGGCGCGGGCGAAGGCCTTTTCGCGGTTCCCAATGTTCTTTTGACACGGGACGACCATGTCATCGTGCCAACCCCCAACTATCAGGGTTCGGAGACGATACCCCTCTCGATTTGCGAGGTGACCGGAGTTCCGCTGGACTATGCATCTCCCGCAACTGGCCAAAACAACGAAGGCGGCTGGAGTCTCGATCTCGATCGACTGAAGGACGCTATCCGGCCGAACACCAGACTGATCTCGCTGAATTTTCCGCATAATCCGACCGGTTTCCTGCTGGCGCGGGACGACCTTGAGGCGCTTGTCTCGCTCGCCCGAACGCACGGCATCTACATCTTGAGCGACGAGGTCTATCGCGGCGTCGAGCTGGACGAAACCAATCGCATGCCGCAAATCGCCGATATCTATGAGCGTGGCATTTCCCTCAACGTGATGTCGAAGGCGTACGGATTGCCGGGCCTGCGGATCGGCTGGGTTGCCTCGCAGGAGCGCGACCTTCTGCAAAGGCTTGAGCGGTTCAAACACTACCTGTCGATCTGCAATTCCGGCCCGTCGGAGGTGCTGGCGCTGATCGCATTGAAGGCGAGGCGGAAGATCCTCGCGCGCAACCGGGCGATCATGCTGGAAAACGCTGCCGCGCTTGAGCGCGTCTTCGACACCTACCAGGGGCTCTTCGAGTGGCAACGCCCACTGGGTGGCTGCGTCGCCTTTCCGAGATATCTTGGCCAGGACGGTGTCGAGACCTTCACGCGAAAGCTGGTTGAGGAGAGCGGTGTCCTGCTGCTGCCCTCGTCCATTTATTGCAGCGAACTCGGCGATACGCCGCAAGACCATTTCCGCATTGGTATCGGGCGCGACGCGGGCTTCAAGGACGGGCTGCAGGCGATGCAGCAGCATCTCGACAAAACCTACCCGGAATTCCACAAGTAGGACCTGCGCAAAGGAGAACGTGCCGTGCAGCTGGATCTGGAAACCGTCGAGAAGGAAGCCTGGGACGCACTTTGCGCAGCGGCCGCCGACCCTCAATTGCCGTTCCGCTACATGACCCTGGCCTCGCTTGGACGGTGCCAGTTTCCCGAAGCGCGCACGGTCGTGCTTCGCTCGGCCGATGTTTGCGCGCGCCTCCTGGAGTTTCATACCGATACGCGAAGCCCGAAATGGCAGGAATTGCAGGAGAATGGCAGCACCACGATCCTGGGCTACTCGGACATCCTGAGACTGCAATTGCGTCTGCGCGGGCGTGTCGAACTGGCGCCTCCCGGTTCGCGCCTGGCAGAAGAAACCTGGAACAGACTGCCGCCGCACACCAGGGCCACCTACCAGGGAGGCCCTCCCGGGGACGAGCTGCCGCAGCAAGGAAACCCGGCCTCAGAGGAACAGGTTTGCCCGTCAGATGAAAGCGGCAGGGATCGTTTCGGAGTTCTTTGCTTCAGGGCGCAATCGCTGGACTGGTGCCGCCTTGAGCGGGATAACAACCTGCGGGCAAGGTTTTGCTACGGCGTCAGCGGCGGATTGGACAGCGCAAGCTGGGTTGCACCCTGAAAGAAGCGCCGGGCAGCTGCGCAGCCGCACCGGTCAGATCTGTTGCAAACGCGTCTTGTGCGCGTGCGCGATATGCAGGCGCGCGGCGGCTTCGGCAGCCTCGCTGTCACCCTTCGCGATCGCCTCCACGATCGCGGCATGTTCTTCCACCGCTGTCTCGCGCCGCTCGGGCGTATCCAGCGTCGTGCCCGCCATCAGGATGAGCGAAAGGCGCAGATGCTCGATCAGATCGACCAGATACCGGTTGTGGGAGGCAAGGCAAAGACGCCGGTGAAAATCCCTGTTGGAGCGCACAAGGCTGTCCTTGTCGGCCATGCGCTGACGGTCGGCCCTGACGATGTCCTGCATGATCTCGATTTCCGGCTGGGAGGCGTGCTTGGCGGCAAGTCCGGCCGCTGTTCCCTCCAGCATCTCGCGCATGAAATAGACTTCGTTGATCTGCCCGTGATCAAGCGTCGGCACGACCATGCCCCGATTGGGCTCGTGGACGGCCAGCCCCTGGGCTTCGAGCCGCTTGAGGCCCTCGCGGATCGGTGTCCGCGAGACACCGAATTCCTCGGCAAGATCGGCTTCGCGCAGGCGGTCGCCCGGCTTCAGCACTCGGTCCTCGATCAGACCGATCAGACGCTTGTAGATTTCAGATCCGTTCATAGGATCTGGTTAGCGGCAAGACAGGATTTAAGCAAGGGAAGGAGGCTCGCAAACCTCCCTCCCCGGGTATCAGACACCCACTTTCAGATCACTGAAGGCGAGACCGTCCGCGCCCTCGTCCGTTTCGAATACGCGCGACACGGTCCAAGTGGCCGTATCGATTTCGGCAACGCGCGCGCCATGCTGGGCACCTGTGAACAGCGATTTGCCGTCGGGAGAGAACAACAGCGATGCAGGCCCGTGCGCACCATGCGGAGCGAGATCCACTTCCGCTTTGACCTCATGCGAAGTCCGGTCATAGATGACAACCCGGTCTCCGTTCAGGTCGGCCACGGCGGCCATCGTCCCGGCAGGATTGAATTTCACCCGGATCGGCAGATACCCTGTCTCGATCACATGCCGACGTTCCATTTCGTCCGAGGATCTTGCCTTCATTGGCCAGATCAAGAGCGTAAACGATGTTCGGGAACGGCGTATGGACATACATCGTGTCACCGATCACGAGCGGTGAACCCTCGTGACCTCGCAGCACGCCGGTCGAAAACGTCCAGGCCACTTGTAAATCACCAACGTTCTCTGCGTTGATTGCATCGAGTTCTGAGTAACGCTGGTTCTTGTAGTCTCCCGTCTGGATCGCCCATTGCTTTGGGTCCTCCATCTGGGCAACGAGATCGTCATTTGCAAACGCCATTGAGGCCAAGCAAACGGCAATCCCGGAAGTCAGCACAGAAAGCTTTCTCATGAAGCTCCTCCCGTTTGTGCGGCAGAACTGCCGCGATTACATCTGATCCAGGATAGGTTCAGATGCTCAGTCATGTCCTGATGCGGCCTCTCTTCCGCCGCAGGACAATTCCGGTGTGGCCATGGGCACGCAACGTGCCTCCCCTGAGTTCTGGCCCTTCAATTCAGTCGTTCCGCGTGCCACTCCACATGATCGCGGGCAAATGTGTTCACGAAAAAATACGAATGATCGTACCCCTTTTGCATCCGCACTTGTCCGGACTGACGGCGTTTGG
>JBCDEN010000290.1:0-5825 GCA_039179715.1 Pseudomonadota bacterium | reverse complement strand
GGAGCTGCGCCGCGCAGGCCGTCAGCGAGGTCACGCCCGGCACGACCTCGATTTCGAAACGGTCGCACAGCCTGTCGAACAGATACATGAAGGAGCCGTAGAAAAACGGATCGCCCTCGCACAGCGTCACGACGTCTTCGCCCGCAGCGAGCACCTTGGCGATCTCTGCCGCCGCCTTGTCGTAAATCTCCCGGGCCGGAAAGCGGTCAATCCGCATGGGAACGACAATCGGAATCTCGCGCGCGTTCTGCGGAATGGTCGATGCGGCGATGGAGCGCGCAAAACTCTCGCCCGTGTCGGGCGCGGGATAGGCGATGACTTTTGCCGAGGAGATCAGCCGATGCGCTTTCAGCGTCATCAGTTCCGGGTCGCCCGGGCCGAGGCCGATACCGAACAGGGTTCCGCTCATGACTTTTCAAGGCTCCACTGCGTCACCGGCATCAGCGGCCGCCAGCCCGTCAGGCCGCCGACAGGGCTTGCGTGATGGATCGAGAGTTTCTTCAAAGACCCGCCATGCTTTTCAAAAGCGCTGAGAAGAACCGCCTCGCTTTCCAGCGTCACGGCATTCGCGACAAGCCGGCCGCCGGCGTGGAGCGCATCAAGTGATGTTTCGATGATGCCAGGTGCCGTCAGTCCACCGCCAATGAAGATGGCATCCGGCGAGGCCAGGCCGTCCAGGCCTTCCGGAGCTGTGGCATCGATAAGCTCAAGATGCGGTACGCCGAGTGACAACGCGTTATCCGCTGCCATGCCGCGCCGTTCCACGTGGGGTTCCAGGCCGATCGCACGGGTCCGGTCCGCAGCCCGCAGCCACTCGATGGCAATCGATCCGCAGCCTGCACCGATATCCCACAAAAGCGCGCCTGGATGCGGTTTCAGCTCCGCCAGCGTGACAGCGCGGATGTCCTGTTTGGTCATCTTGCCGTCATGTCGGAAGGCGTCATCGGACAGGCCGGGGACACGGGCACGAAAGCGGGTTCCCGGATCGGCTGCAACGTCAAGCGCCAGCGTGTGAAATTCGGCCACATCACCGGACCAGTCTTCGGCGGAGCCGCTTTTCCTGCGCTCCTTCTCGCCGCCGAGATGTTCAAGCACGGTCATGCGGGTGCGTCCATAGCCTTCGTCTGCCAGCAGATCCGCAACCTGTTGCGGCGTCCGGGAGCCGCTGGTCAGAACCAGGAGACGCGCACCGGGGTAGAGTGCACAGCGCAGCAGATCGACCGGCCGGCCGTGCACGGACAGGCACTCGCACCCTTGAAGCGGCCATCCCATGCGCGACGCCGCAAGCTGAAAGGCGGACGGCGAGGGAAGAACGGTCATGTCCTGAGGGTCGAACCTTTGAACAAGCGAGGACCCCATGCCGAACCACATCGGATCGCCCGTGGCGAGCACGGCAACTTTTCGGGATTTGAGGTCTGCCAGGTCATTGAAAACTTCGGTGAACGGTGAAGGCCACGTCCGTTTGTCGGCGGACAGATCGCCTGCAAGCGCCAGATGACGCTCGCCGCCATAGACAATGTCGGCGCACTTCAACGCGTCCCGGCCGCCGGGCGCCAGAACGCCGTCCTCACCGATCCCGACCAGCGTCAGCCAAGGCGACGTCATGTGTCCTCCAGCCGATAGGGTTTGGTCGCGGTCTTGGGTGTGAGGGCCTGCGGCTTGCGGTCGGTCTGAGGCTTTGCCTGCTTCATTCCGCGCGACTTACGGTTCAAGATGCATGCCATACTGTCGTCGCTGCTTTCACTGACAAGCCGGGACTGACCGCCCGGACGTGACAGGAACCCGCGCGAGCGCAGCGGTTTTCCCGCACCGCTCGATTTCAGCGCCTTGCGTTTCCCGGTTCCCGTCATCTCACCCTTCCTCCGGCAGTCCTGCGGCAAGTGCATTGACAGCGGCTGCCGCCATTGCCGAACCGCCGCGCCTGCCCCTGATCGCGAGATATGGGATTTCGAACGGATTGTCGATGAGTGCGTCCTTGGATTCGGCAGCGCCGACGAACCCGACCGGAAACCCGAGCACCAGGGCGGGTCTCGCCCCGCCGGAGGCAACCTTTTCCAGAAGGTGGAACAGCGTCGTCGGTGCATTGCCGATGGCGACGACGGCACCGTCAAGGCGATCATGCCACAGATTGACGGCGGCCGCCGATCGCGTCGTGCCGAGCTGCCTTGCCAACTCCGGAACGCGCGTATCGTTCAGCGTGCAGACAATGTCGCAGTTCGCCGGCAAACGGGACCGGATGATGCCATGGGCGACCATTTCAACGTCGCACAGAACGGTAGTACCCGCCTGAAAAGCCCGCTGCGCGCAAGCCATCAGATCGTCCGACCAGGCAAGGTCCTGCGGCAGGTCGGTCATTCCGCAGGCATGGATCAGCCGGACGGCAACGGCGTGCAGAGTGTCCGGCACATGCGCAAGATCCGCTTCCGCGCGGACAATCGAAAAGGACTGCCGGTAGATGGCCGACGGGTCTTTTTCATACTGATATGCCGGAAACGACTGCCTGGTCACGGACGCTTATCCTTCGCTCATTGCGCGGCTTCCGCGGCGGTTTCATCATCTTCGCCCGCCGCTTCCGGCGTGTCTTCGGCGGTTTTTTTCTTCCGGTCTTTGAGCGCGACCAGACCGGCCACGAGAGCCGCCCCCGCGACAGCCGCCACACCGATCCAGTGCGAATGCCCTGCCAGTTCACCGAGATGGCCGCCATGGGCAAACGCGGTCGATGGCACAAAGACGGTCAGAAGTCCGATGAGATGGATCCGGTCGCTCATTCTTTTCTCCCAATGGCAGGCGCCTGCAGGCAAGTGATCGCGGCGATATCGGAAGACGAAAGCAAGCACACACGATGAGCAGGCCGAAAACCGGCCACTCTGCAAGTGCCTTGGACAGCTCCGGCATTGGTCCCCTGTGTGGGTCAACCGCATCCAGAATCGCTTTCAGTCCCTGATAGGACGCCGTCAGGTCGCGGCAATCTAGGGGAGCCGTGCGGGCCGATCAAGCGTGAATGCGACATCCATTGGTCGAAACGGACACCAGCGGATGACAGCCGCAGATTTTGCCGGTAAGCATACGCGTGAGGGTACATCCCGGGTACGAGGGCAATCGAGACGTGAGGGTTTTCCGGCAGATATTTCCGGAATTGCGGATCGCAGCATTCTTGCTGGCGGCGATGCCGTTCCTGTGCGTTTCCCTGATACCCAAGGGCTACATGCCGAGCGTTCAGGCCGATGGAACTTTCACGGTCACGATCTGTACGCCCGAAGGCCACCGGACCGTTGCTCTGGACTCTGACGGGAATATTGTCCCCGCGCTGCCGGATGACCCGGAAGGATCGAGTTCCACAGATCATTGTCTCTTTGCGGGTGTCGGGTCTTTCCTGGGAGCCGGTGAAGGGGTCGGCCTGCGCGCGCGCCTTCAGGGGCCGCACAAGGTTCTGGCAACACACGATCCCGGCTTGTCGCCCGTTACCGTTCCGGGCCGCCTGGGGGCCCGTGCTCCGCCACGCTGGATCTGAGCACCAATCTGTCCACGACACATATGAAGTGAGCTCAGCCGCTCCAAGACGCGCGCTGCATGCTCGCGTTGGAGCACCCATGAGCACCTATCTCCAGGACGGCACAAGCACGTCCAAACTCAACCGATTCTATCTCGCCGCATGGCGCTGGCACTTCTACGCCGGCCTTTTCGTCATTCCCTTTCTGACCGTTTTGGCCGTGACCGGCATGATGATGATGTATATCGGCTTCCTTGACGGCCGCGACGGTGAGAAGATCACCGTTCAGATTCCCCAAAACCCCATTGCGCTGAGCATATCCGACCAGGCGGAGGCTGCGCTGGCAAGCCGGCCCGGCAGCACCCTTGTCGAATGGCTGAAGGGACGGTCGGAAAACAGCGTATCCGTCTTCCGGGTCGCCCATGACGGCACCCAGTCCATGGCCGCCGTCGATCCATACACAGGCGACGTCGTTGAAAGCTGGAACCGGCGGCAGGGCTGGTATGACTTTGCCGATGGCATCCATAGCGACCTGTTGCTGGGAACACCCGGCGACCGCCTTCTGGAAATCGCGGCCGGTCTTGCCATCGTCCTGATCATCACGGGCATCTACCTCTGGTGGCCCCGGGACATGTCCCTGAGACAGGCACTCGTCCCTGATCTTCGCCAAAATGGGAGGGCGCTCTGGAAAACGCTGCATGTGAATGTCGGGATCTATGTGTCGGTGTTGCTGCTCACCTTCCTGATCACAGGCATGGCCTGGACCGGGATCTGGGGCGGCAAGATAGTGCAGGCGTGGAGCACGTTTCCGGCGGAGAAGTGGGACAACGTCCCGCTTTCGGACGAAACCCACGCCGCGATGAACCATGGCGCGGTTTCCGACCAGCCGTGGGCTCTGGAACAGACGCAGATGCCGGCCTCAGGATCCGACGCCGGTGTCGAGGGAACCGCACCCGGAGCACCAGTTGACATCGACACTATCGCGGCACTCGCCGCGTCGATCGGGTTCAATGCCCGCTACCGCATCGCCTATCCGCGCGGCGGTACCGGGGTTTGGACCATCAACCAGGACACGATGAGCGCGGACGCGGAAGACCCGCTTTCTGACAGAACGGTTCATGTCGACCGGTATACGGGCAAGGTTCTTGCGAATGTTGTCTTTGCCGACTACTCGGCGGCGGGCAAGACGATGGCCGTCGGCATCCCGTTTCACATGGGTCTGATGGGGCTCTGGAACCTCGTTCTCAACACGTTCGTCTGCCTGTCGGTGATCTTTCTGTCCGTCAGCGGTGTCGTCATGTGGTGGCTGCGCCGCCCGAAAGCGATGGCCTTGCGTGTCTTTGCGCCGAAGACGCCGGAGGACCTGCCGCATTGGCGTGGCGCGATGATCCTGATGCTGGCGGTGTCGCTGGCCTTCCCGCTCGCGGGGATCACGCTTCTCGGCGTGCTTGCACTTGACTATCTGATTGTGAAACGGATCCCGGCCCTCCGCCGGGCGTTCGGATAACACATGTCCGGGCACCGGATTTGACGGTGCCCGGATCTCTTTGTTTGACGGCCGAAAAAACGACGCACTTGTCGGCCGATCAGCTTTTGGCAAGGACTCTAGTCTTCGCTTGCGTGCCCTTCGCCTTCGCATTGGATGCCGATCTGCCGTGCTGGACCAACTGACATTTTCCGGTGAGATCTGGCTTTCACCGGTCCGGGTGGATGGACGTTTGTGACCCTGCCGCCGGAAAGCGCCGACCAGATCCGCTTTGTGACCGGTGGCCAGAAGACGAAAAGCTGGGGCATGGTCAAGGTGAGGGTCACGATAGGGCCTTCGACATGGCGCACGACGACTTGGCCGGACACGGCGTCGGGCTCCTTCCTGCTGCAGGTCAAGGCAGCTGTCAGAAAGGCCGAGAACGTCTCGGTCGGTGACAGGGTCGCAGTGGACATGACGGTCCTGGATGAGCCGGGCGCATAACCTGTCACGGAAGAAGATTTCTAGGCCGCCGCCACCCAGTCGCCAGCGTCCCCGCGTGCACCGATCAGGGCCAGGCCATTGGCAACGGACGTGAGTTCGTTGCCGCCGGAGATTATCTCCGCGCCGAACCGGTTCGCGAATTGTCGCCGGACGGCGGGTACGAACGATGTTCCGCCCGTCATGAACACCCGGTCGATATCGTTTTCCTGCAATCCCGCCTTTGCCAGCGTCGCGTCGAGCGCCTTGTCCATCTTGGCAAGATCGCCCGCGATCCAGCTCTCGAAATCCTTGCGGGCGACGGTTGCCCGGAAATCGGTGCCAAGCGGGGAGAAGGAAAATTCGGCCTCGTCTTCCGCCGATAGCCGG
>JBCDEN010000222.1:0-6464 GCA_039179715.1 Pseudomonadota bacterium | reverse complement strand
TCAGATACGGCGGCACAGGAAAGCGCCCGGGCGCTTGGAGACGGATATGTCCCGCTTGTATTCGACGTAACCGATCATGACGCCGTGAGCCGCGCGGCAGCGGATGTCGACGATTCGTTCGACCTGCTCATCAACAATGCCGGCATCATCACGCCTGCGCGCCAGTCCCCGCTCGACATGGATTTCGCGGGTTTCCTGAAAACGCTGGAGGTCAACACGCTCGCCCCGCTGGCGGTCTCTCAGATCTTCCTGCCACATCTGAGAAGATCGCGCGCCGCGAAAATCCTGACCATCTCCAGCCAGATGTCCTTCATGGGCTACCGCAAGGCCGATACCCTCGCCTACCGGGCCTCGAAGGCCGCGGTCAACAAGGTCATGCAGGGTCTGGCGAGCGAACTCGAGCCCGAGGGAATTCCGGTCGCGCTGATCGATCCGGGCTGGGTGCGCACGTCGATGGGAGGACCTGCCGCCGACAATTGCCCAAAAGATGTTGCCGCGGGTATCCTGAACGTCGCCGGTGCCCTCGGCATTGAACAAACAGGAAAGTTCTTCAAATGGAGCGGCGAAGAACGTTCTTTCTGAAACACGACAATCGAAATTCAGGAACACCTGCATGAGCTGGCCCCCAACAGTTACCCTTACCGGTAACCACGCAATCCTGTGTCCTCTTGCGCACAGCCACGCGGAAGACCTGGCGGAAGCGGCGGCCGAAGGAGAGCTCTGGAAAGCCTGGTACACATCCATTCCGGAGCCAGACAAGGTAGAAACTGAAATCGCACGCAGACTTGCATTGCAGGAAGCCGGGTCCATGTTGCCCTTCGCGGTTTTGACGCCGGACGGAACCGCCGTGGGAATGACCACCTACATGAATATTGACGCCGTCCACAAACGTGTCGAGATCGGCTCGACCTGGTACCGGAAATCCGTGCAGAGAACGTGTTTGAATTCTGAATGCAAGCGCATGCTGCTCGCCCATGCCTTTGAGGATCTGGATTGCATTGCCGTAGAGTTCAGAACCCATTTCATGAACAGGCAGAGCCGGGCGGCAATCGAGCGTCTGGGTGCAAAACTGGACGGGATCCTCAGATCGCACCAGCGCGCCTCTGACGGCTCATTGCGGGACACGGCGGTCTATTCGATTCTCGCGCATGAATGGCCGGCTGTCCGAACGGGACTGGATTACAAACTGTCCCAGCAACGATGATTTTCCACACAAAGCATTGGATCCCGGTTTTTCACAGGTTTCTTTAACCAAAATCTCACTCTCGAAGCACAGTTTTCCTCAGAACTTCGCGATCTATTGATCGTTTTCCCACTTCTTCTTCCAATTTGACTAAGATTTTAAGCAATTGTGAGGAATTGAGGCGCAGGCTTGGTCTATCGGCACAGAAACGATTGGACACGCAATGCAGCTTTATCGCGCCTGCTACCGCAGCAAAATCAAATGGGAAAACATGCACTTGCCGTTGCCAGACGAGATCGACAGGACGCTTCTCAGGCTCCGACGGATCAACCGGAAGGCGGGCGTAACCGGTGCCTTGTTGCTGGTCGATCAGCATATTGTCCAGATCCTTGAAGGACAGACCGGCCAGGTTCTGGATACCGTTTATTGCGTGATGAACGATCCGCGCCTGGAAAACATCGAAGGCATCATTCACGAGCCTGTCGAGTTTCGCATGTTCCCGAATTCGCTCATGTTCTTCCGCGATCTGACCGACGGTGTCGCCGCATCCGCCTATCCTGTCCTGCGGCCATTGCTGGATCATCCCGGCGATATCACGCGCTACGAAGCCTATCTGGCTTTCAGCCATTTCGCGGCCGAGCTGCAGGCGGGCAGACTTACCAACGACATGCTGATGATCTAATCGCGCCCGCGGCATTGCCGCAGGCCTGCCTGCAGGGCGCAAACCGGGACACGCATCTTGTCCAGTCGGTGTTTCATGTGCGCCGCCCTGCTGGTTTTCAGGCCAAGTTGCCGTCCCCGCCATCAAAGCGGGTGCACTGAGATTTGCACTTCAAAGATCTTGCTCTTTCCCCGCAGCGTCCCATAGTGTCTCCAGAACAGTCAGTTGTGGAGTTACGCGCCTTTGTCAGGCCCTTACGTACTGAAACCCGACCCCCTGGATGCCAGGCTTTCAACAACGGTCGCCGGGATCGATCAGAACGGCAAATCCGTTGAAACCAGGGTTGTTACCGAAAAGCCTCTGACCCTTTATCTCAATTCGCAAGAGGTCGTCACGATGATGACCATCGGCGACCACCCGGACCTGCTCGCGGTTGGATATCTGAAGAACCAGAACATGCTAGCCGACGACGATGTCGTGACCGAAATCGACTATGACGACGATCTTGACGTTGTCGTTGTGCGCACACAGCGGGAAACCGACTACGAGGAAAAGCTGAAGAAGAAGGTCCGCACGTCAGGATGCGCGCAAGGGACCGTTTTCGGCGATGTCATGGATGGTTTCGAAACGGCCTCACTACCAGCGCAGGCACGGTTGCGGACGTCCTGGCTCTACAGCCTGACCAAGGCAATCAACACCACGCCTTCCCTTTACCTGGAAGCCGGGGCGATACACGGCTGCGTGCTGTGCCAGGAAGACAGGCCGCTTGTCTACATGGAAGACGTCGGACGCCACAATGCGGTCGACAAGATTGCCGGATGGATGGTGCTCAACGGCATCCCGGCGGGCGACAAGATTTTCTATACGACCGGCCGGCTGACATCGGAGATGGTGATCAAGACCGTCATGATGGGCATACCTATTCTCGTGTCCCGCTCCGGTTTTACCGCCTGGGGCGTCGAGCTGGCGCAACAGGCAGGCCTGACCCTGATCGGCCGTGCAAGGGGCAAGAGATTCTTGGCTCTGGCGGGATCTGAACGTATTGAGTTCGACACGGACCCCGAATCGGCCGAGGACGAACCGGAAAAATCGAAACGAAAAGGGAGCCTCGCGGCGCAATGATGGCAAATCGCGAAGCCTTGAGCGTTGACAAGGTGCTCGGCTGCGTCCTCGCTGGCGGCCAGTCCCGGCGCATGGGCGGCGGTGACAAGAGCCTTCTCGATATCGGCGGCAAGTCGATGCTCGACGTGATTCTCGCCCGGCTTTCGACACAGGTTCCGGACATCGTCCTCAACGCCAACGGCGACCCGGAGCGGTTCGCGCAATTCGGTCTTCCCGTCATGCCAGATCCGGTTGGAGAATTTGCCGGGCCGCTTGCCGGAATCCTGGCGGGACTGACCTATGCCGACAAGAACCTGCCGGACGCCAGTCATGTGATATCGGTTGCCGGAGACACACCGTTCTTTCCAACCAATCTCGTGGCCCGCTTGTGCGCCGCCGTTCCGGCCGATGCCCCGGTGATCGCGCTTGCCTCGTCATCGAGCAAGCTTCACCCCGTTTTCGGACTTTGGCCTGTCAGGCTGAAGAACGATCTTCATCAGTGGCTCGAGACCGGGCAGAGCGGAAAGGTTCTTGCCTTCGTTGACCGGCATGACAGTGTTGAAGTGTCCTTCGACCTGGACCGGGCAACAGGCCTCGATCCCTTTTTCAATGCCAACAAGCCCGACGACCTGGCGACCGTCCGCAATACGCTGAGTGCCCGCTTCTCATGACACCGACACCCGTCTTCGGCATCACGGGCTGGAAGAACTCCGGCAAGACCCAACTGGTGACCAGGCTGGTCGCGGAATTCACGGCGCGCGGTTTCAAGGTGTCCACCGTCAAACACGCGCACCACAATTTCGATATCGACAGGCCGGGCGCGGACAGCTACCGGCACCGGGAAGCCGGGGCCAGCGAAGTCGCGCTGGTTTCCGGACGCCGATGGGCCCTGATGCATGAATTGAGGCAGGAGGACGAACCATCTCTCGCCGACATCCTCGACCGGCTCGCGCCCTGTGACCTGATCCTGATCGAAGGCTATAAACGCGAGGAGCATCCGAAGATAGAAGCGCGGCGCATGGAGACCGTCGATCGCGGTTCCCTCGCCCCGCAGGATCCGAACATCATGGCCATTGCCGCCGATCATGCCCTGCCCGGAGAGGCGCTGCCCGTCTTCGATCTGGACGATGTTCCGGCCATGGCGGATTTCATTGAGCGCCACCTCGATCTGAAGAGGACGGAACGATGACCGCAAAGCAGCTGCTGGACGACTGCTTTCTGCACGACAAGGATCGGCTTAAGCATCACGAGGCGCTCGGCATCCTGAAAGACAGGCTGTCTGCGATCGCGGAGCCTGAAACCGTCCGTCTTGAAGATGCGCTCGAAAGAATCCTGGCAGAAGATGTCACGGCGCCGCGCGATGTTCCCCTTGCCGACAATTCTGCCGTTGACGGCTATGCGTTCCGGCATTCCGACTTCGACGAGGCCGGAGGCTTCTTCCGGCTCAACCAGCGTGTCGCAGCCGGTCATGCGAGCGACGCCGTTCTCGGCCCCTGGGCCGCCGCCAGAATTTTCACTGGCGCCGTGATGCCGCCGGGCTCGGATACGGTGGCCATGCAGGAAGACTGCGAAACCCACGCGCAGGACGGCGAGAATTTCGTCATCATTCCGCAAGGCCTGAAGCCGGGCGCAAACCGCAGGAAAGCCGGTGAAGATGTCGCTGCCGGCACATCGATCCTGAAAGCCGGACAGAGATTGCGCCCGCAGGATATCGCGGCAATTGCATCAACGGGTCAGGCGGAAATACGCGTCTACAGGAAACTGAGGGTCGCGCTCGTTTCGACCGGAGACGAATTGCGCCGACCGGGAGACCTGATCACCGTCGGCGACGTCTATGACAGCAACCATTTCCTGTTGCGCGGTTTGTCCGCAATCGCACCGGTCGAGACCGAAGACCTCGGCATCCTGAAGGATGACAGCGCGTTGGTCGAGCGTACCCTTCGTGACGCGGCAGAACGGTTCGACGTCATATTGACGACAGGCGGCGCAAGCCGCGGCGATGAAGACCACGTCCTTGACGTGCTCGACAGGCTCGGGCAGCAGCATATGTGGCAGCTGGCGATCAAACCCGGCAGACCAATGATGTTCGGGACCATCGGTTCCTCCGTCTTTCTCGGTCTTCCGGGAAATCCGGTTGCCGCGATGGTCTGCTTTCTGCTTTACGCGCGGCCGGTGCTGAGCGTGCTCGCAGGCGGACGTTTCCTTGAGCCGCAGAGCTTTCAGGTGCCCGCCGGGTTCGACATCCCGAAGAAGAAACCCGACCGCCGTGAGTTCTACCGGGGCTATCTGGAGACCGATGGCGCGGGTGTGCAGGTGGCGAGAAAATTCATGCGCGACGGGTCCGGGCTGATCACGGGATTGCGCGAAGCACACGGTCTGATCGAGATCCCTGAAAACACGACGCAAATCAAGACAGGTGACATGGTCGCCTACCTGCCCTTTTCGGGCTTCGGCATAAGGTGAGCCCGGCAAAGCGCCGCCGGGCCCAAGTTCACAATCTTCAATAGGCGTAAGGCCAGCCCGCTGCCACAAAACGATAGGCATCACCGTCCTTGGCGATGCGGCCCATGCCTGGGAAAGGAATATGAGCGCCTGCAAAAAGCAGTTTATCGCTCGCAGCCTGATCGAAAAACGTCTTTCTGGTCTCGGCCGCCTTGCCGCTATCGATATCGAATCCGATCCCCCAGCCCGGCTGATCGAACTGATAGACGGTCATGTGGATGATATCGCCCGCGATCACCAGCGTCTCGCCGTTGCTGTCGAAAACGTAGCCCGTATGGCCCGGCGTGTGGCCGGGAAGCGCCATTGCGCTGACACCCGGCATCAGTTCCTTGTCGCCCGAAAAGAGCGTCTGGCTGCCCTTGTAGGCGTCCGCCGCCTTGCGCGCACCCAGGAAGAACGGCTTGAACTGTTCGGGCGCGCCGTTCATGGCCGCGTCATCGAACCAGAAGGCATTGTCCGTTTCCGGCAGCATCAGTTCCGCATTGGCGAAAACCCTGTTGCCGTCGCCGTCGACCGCTCCGAACAGGTGATCGGGATGCATGTGCGTGATCAGGATCGCATCGATCTGATCCGGAGAGACGCCGGCTGCCTCAAGTGCGGAGGGAAGACGGCCCATGGTTGGACCGAGTGCATCGGACGTTCCGGCATCGACCAGGACAAGCCGGTCGCCGGTGTTGACCAGATAGGCGTTGACGGGAATGCGAAGCGCTTCTCCTTCGATCAGAGCGGCGTCTCGCAGACGTTTGCCTTCTGCGGCGTCGTAACCGACGACCACTTCTGGCGTGACATCGAGATAACCGTCCAAAAGCGCGGTCACTTCCATGTCGCCCACCTTGTAGCGCAGGGCGCCTGCCATCGGCGCACCGGCCTTTGGTGCAGCGGCATTTGCAGCGCTGCCAGCGAGCGTCACGCCGCCGGCAGCGGCAAGTGCGCCAGCGCCTGCAGCGGCACCCAGAAGGGAACGTCTTGAAAGAGAGAAATCGGAATGGGTCATGATCTGCCTCCCGGCTTGACCTG
>JBCDEN010000571.1:0-3266 GCA_039179715.1 Pseudomonadota bacterium | reverse complement strand
GGCGGGTGTGATCACAAGCGGAATTGCGATCGCGGCCGAACACAGGCTGGCAACAGTCTTGCGCATCGAACGTTTCAAAGACGTCCTTGTTGATCGTCGGGTAACGGGCATTTCGTGCGGCTCGTCTGATTTTATCGAAGTCATCTGACTTTGTAATGGATAGTCGAAGGTGTGGCGAAGTTATGGATGTGTCCAGTCGCGGTCAAGAATTCCAACATGACAAATCGGAAAGGTTGACGGGCCGTGCATCGCTAACCTGCGGACGGGCACGCTCAGTGCATTGCCTCGGAGCGCAAAATCCGCAATACGGTCCTGACAGGAAATCGACCGGACGCCAAGACCAGACATGACAAATGATGCCTTTCGCCCTTCCATGCGCAGTGACGTTTCGCCATTCATCGCCATGGATGTCCTTGCCGAAGCGGCAAAACTGGAAGCCGATGGCCAATCCATCATTCACATGGAGGTTGGGCAACCGTCTGCTCCCGCGCCGAAGGCGGCACTTGAGGCCGCGCGGGCAGCGCTGGAGCACGGTCGTCTGGGATACACCGAAGCTCTCGGGATCAAGCCGCTTCGCAACGCCCTGGCGCAGCATTACCGGCGCGAATACGGTGTCGAAGTGCCCGAAGACAGGATTACGGTGACAACCGGGTCTTCGGCAGGATTCAACCTAGCTTTTCTTGCCGCCTTCGATGTTGGCGACCGGATCGTGCTGACAATGCCTGGTTACCCGGCCTATCGCAACATTCTGAAATCGCTCGGGCTTGTGCCGGTGGAACTTGCCGTCGGCCCGGAGACGCGCTGGTGTCTGACACCGGAGCACCTGGAAGAGGCGCAAAGGGACGGGCCGATCAGGGGCGTTCTGGTCGCAAGCCCGGCAAACCCGACGGGGACGATGATGGCCGGCAATGCCCTTGCCGAGCTGGTCGGCTATTGTGATGCGCAGAACATCTGGTTCATCTCGGATGAGATCTATCACGGTCTCGACTATGCGGAAGATCAGACAACCGCGCTCGAGCTGTCGCAAAACGCGATTATCATCAACAGCTTTTCGAAATACTACTGCATGACAGGCTGGCGCATCGGATGGATGGTTTTGCCGGAGCAACTGGTCCGGCCCGTGGAGCGGATTGCCCAGAACCTTTACATTTCCGCGCCTGAGATCTCCCAGATTGCGGCAACGGCGGCACTAACCTCGATCCAGGAACTGGAAGCTGTGAAAGCCGGTTATGTCAGCAATCGGGAGCTGCTGCTGGACGGCTTGCCAAAGGTCGGGCTGGACAGACTGTTGCCCGTGGACGGTGCCTTCTATGTTTATGCCGATATCAGCAGATACAGCAGCAACAGTCTCGATTTCGCCCGCGAGCTGTTGCACCAAACCGGGATTGCGGCCACACCCGGCGTTGATTTCGATCCGTTGAACGGGAGTGCATTCTTGCGGTTTTCTTTCGCCGGCGCTCACGAAAACATGAAAGAAGCGCTGGTACGCCTCGCTGATTTCCTGGATTATCGCCCGATGCTCTGATTTCGCACAACGGCTTTGTCCGGCGGATTGCTCTTGAGGCATCAAAAAAGGCGGCCATGGGCCGCCTTTTCAAATTCATCCAAGACAAGGATCAGAAGAACGATCTGCCGCGCTGCCACCAGCCGACGCGCTTGGGCTTGTCTTCCTCGTCTTCCCCTGAGGTTTCGCTCGTCACGACCGGCTCTGCAGGAGCAGACGGTTCGGCCGGCGTGTCCTCGGCTGCAGCTTCGTTCGGTACGGGCTGTTCGGAGGTCGGCGTTTCGACAACGATGTCTTCCTGGGACGTTTCTTCTTCCGCCTGAACCGCGGGTTCATCGGCTACCGCATCGCTCATGTCGGCTGCCGCGCCGTTTGCGTCGGAAGCGCCTTCCGTTTCCGAATTCGCCTGAACATCGCTGGCATCAGATACCGCAGCTTCTTCATTTGCTGCGGTTTCGGCTTCTGCGGTCTCGGATACGTCCGGGCTTGCTTCCGCGCTGTCGGCTCCGTCTGGATCGGCTACGTCATCGCCAGCTGTTTCGGCACCTGTTGCCATGTCGCTCTCGGCGCCTGCCTCGACCTGTTCGTCGTTCTGGAACTCAGAACCTTCGCCATTCCTGCGGCCGCGGCGTCCGCCACGGCGCCCGCGCCGGCGCTTGCGCCGGGGTTCATCGGACTCACCGTCTTCATCCTCGGACGCAGCGTCCAGTGCCGTCTGATCTTCGTTTTCAGGCTCGTCCGATCCAGCTGCGGATTGCTGATTGTCCTGGCTCTCTTCGGCGTTGTCCGAACCGCCCCTGCGCCGCTTTCTGCGACGCCTGCGGCGGCGGTCGCCGCCGTCCTCGTCCTGCGCCTGTTCCTCGATGACCGGCTGGTCGGTGTCCTCGTCAATGATCTCGACCGTATCTGGATGCACGGTTGGCGCGGGTGCGGGAATACGGTCACGGTCTATCGGCGCACCGCGCTCCAGAATGTAGAGCTGGCCGTTGACCATTTCGTCTGCGTTGACCGCGATTTCAACTGCAAACCTGGTTTCGAGGTCGGACAGGTTGGCGCGCTTCTGATTCAGGATATAGAGCGCGACCTGTGTTGTCGTGCGAATGATGAGATCGTGGGAAGCGCCCTTCAGGAGGTTGTCTTCGATAGAGCGCAGCACATGCAGGGCAACCGACTCCACCGATCGGATCATGCCCGTGCCCTGACAGTGAGGACACGGTGTCGTCGAACTCTCCAGCACGCCTGTGCGGATCCTCTGGCGTGACATTTCCAGCAATCCGAAATGCGAGATCCGGCCGACCTGAATGCGCGCACGATCGTTCTTGAGGCAGTCTTTCAGCTTCCGTTCGACGGCACGGTTGTTCTTCGACTCCTCCATATCGATGAAGTCGATCACCACGAGACCGGCAAGATCCCTCAGACGCAACTGGCGCGTCACTTCTTCCGCCGCTTCAAGGTTTGTCTGGAGCGCCGTGTCCTCGATATTGTGCTCTCTCGTTGATTTGCCGGAGTTCACATCGATCGAAACCAGAGCTTCGGTCTGGTTGATGACGATGTATCCGCCTGATCTGAGCGTCACCTGCGGCGAGAACATTGCATCGAGCTGCGGTTCGACCCCGTAGCGGGTGAAGAGCGGCGACGCATCGCGATAGGGCTGGACATTCTTTGCGTGGCTCGGCATGAGCATGCGCATGAAGTCCTTGGCCTCGCGGTAGCCGTCGTCTCCCGACACAAGAACCTCGTTTATGTCCTTGTTGTAGAGATC
>JBCDEN010000189.1:0-6992 GCA_039179715.1 Pseudomonadota bacterium | reverse complement strand
TGCACCGTTTGCAGCATTATACGGCGACCGCAGCGGAGCATTTTCAGAACTACGTGCTTTTCACGAACTATCAGTTCTATATCGACGAGTTCTGCCGCATGTCGAAGGAACTCCTGCACGATCCTGACAGCGGATACGATGCGTTTGTTGCGCCGGGCAACCTGACGACCGAGGCCGGCGAGAGCGAGCCGTCCTGCGGCTCGGAGCCTGCCAAGCTGCCGCAGATGCCGGCCTATCACCTGAAACGCGCCGATGGCAGCGGCATCACCATGGTCAATATCGGTGTTGGCCCCTCGAATGCCAAGACGATTACCGACCATATTGCCGTCCTGAGACCCCATGTCTGGCTGATGCTGGGCCACTGCGCCGGTCTCAGAAACAGCCAGACGCTCGGCGACTATGTGCTGGCGCATGGCTACGTGCGCGACGACAACGTGCTCAATCAGGATCTGCCGACCTGGGTCCCGATCCCGCCGCTGGCGGAAGTGCAGGTGGCACTGGAAGATGCGGTCGCCGAGATCACCGGACTTGACGGTTATGAGCTGAAACGCCTCATGCGGACCGGCACCGTGGTCTCCCTGGACAACAGGAACTGGGAATTGTGGGATCAGCCGGAACTGGTCAAGCGCTTCTCGCAATCAAGGGCGATCGCGCTCGACATGGAATCGGCGACGATCGCCGCCAACGGCTTCCGCTTCCGCGTTCCCTACGGAACGCTGCTGTGCATTTCCGACAAGCCGCTCCATGGAGAATTGAAGCTGCCCGGCATGGCGACGGATTTTTACAAGCGGCAGGTCGCGCAGCATCTTCAGATCGGCATCAGCGCCCTGGAGAAGATGCGCAACATGACGGCCGAACGCCTGCATTCGCGCAAACTCAGAAGCTTTGCCGAAACCGCGTTTCAGTAGAGCGGAGAGACTTTTTTCCAGCTTCGCTGCGCTCATGCTGATTTCTGGGTTCCGGGTCAGCGACCGGCTCTGCCTCGCATGTGCGGAGTGATATGCTGGAGAAACGGGTGGTCACCCGAAAGACCTCATCCTGAGGAAGCGCAACGGCGCTGTCTCGAAGGATGCGAAACGTGTTCGAAGGCTGTCAACCGCTCTTCGAACCGCACTGGCGCGCTCACTCGGGATGAGGCTTATAATCTTATTTGCCGCCGAAATTGTTATCTCTCCCGATGGGAGAGGTCGGCCTGAAAGGCCGGGCGAGGAGACAGGGTGTTGACGTGTCTTTGAGAGATCTGGCCCTTCACCTCGACCTTCTCCCGATGCGATAGGGCAAAGCCCGGCAAGCTGGAGCTGCTTGACCATGGGTCTTTCGAGACAGCGCTGGTAAGCTCACTCGGGATAAGTGTCGTGCCATATGGCAAGGTATTTGGGCTGAGGACTGGTCAGGTCGCCACACCGGCCCTTCCGTTCAATTTGTCACACCTGCCAGAAGTCTCAGGGAAATGACTTCCTGCCTGGCGACATCGGCTTCCTTCGAGTAACCGATGTCCGCAAGGATCCGGATCTGAGCCTCCAGCATATCCGCCAGTTGTGTCAAACGCTGTTTGTGCATGCCTACCTCCTCAAGTCATATTAACTCTACGTTAACGAGGCGGCGGCGGATTAAAAAAACGCGCGTCTGTTAAGACGCGCGCACTTGTTTTCAAAGTGACAGTTTTACTCGGCTTCGTCAGCGGGGGCGGCGTTAAGGAGGCCGTAGCGCTCTTCGCCGATCTTCTCCAGAAGCTCGAGCTGGGTTTCAAGGAAGTCGATATGGCCTTCCTCGTCAGCAAGCAGCTCCTCAAAGAGTGCCTTGCTGACATAGTCGCCCTCGTCGCGGCAGATTTCGCGGGACTTTTTGTAAGAAGCGCGCGCGTCATATTCGCCGGCGAGATCGCTTTCCAGCACTTCCTTGATGTTCTGGCCGATACGCAGAGGTGCGACCTTCTGCATATTCGGATGCCCTTCAAGGAAAATGATCCGATCCGTAATCTTATCGGCGTGATGCATTTCCTCGATCGACTCCTCGCGTTCTTTCTTGGCAAGGCGTGCAAATCCCCAGTCGCTCAGGAGACGATAGTGCAGCCAGTACTGGTTGATCGCGCCCAGCTCCAGAAACAACGCCTCGTTCAAGCGCTCGATAACTTTCTCACTTCCCTTCATGGAAATCTCTCCTTATGAGCACATGTCGGCATAGATTAGAATAATTCTAGAGTTCTTTTTTAGAATCATTCTACGGTATGTGTCCAGAGGAAGTTCACCCGGTCGCGCTTTTTTTTGAAAAAAACCGGGAATAGCGCCCAGCATTCGGTTTCATTTGCATTTTCCCACCCGGTTTTCACGGGCAGAACAAAATAAGGCGCGGCCTCGAATGAGACCGCGCCTTCAGCGGGTACATGATGGGGCTAAGGACGTACCCAGCTGAGCCTTAGGACTTCGGCAGGATCACGGCGTCGATGACGTGAATGACGCCGTTTGAGGTTTCGATGTCGGCCGTAACAACTTTCGCGCCGTCTACCTTCACGCCGTCCGTTGCGTCGACGGAGATCTCACTGCCCTGTACGGAGGCAACTTCAGCTTTCTTGCCGGCGATGTCGGAAGACATCACTTTGCCCGGTACGACGTGATAGGTCAGGATCGCGACGAGCTGGTCCTTGTTTTCCGGCTTCAGGAGGTTTTCAACCGTGCCTTCCGGCAGGGCTGCGAATGCTTCGTCGGTCGGTGCGAAGACAGTGAAAGGACCTTCGCCCTTCAGCGTGTCAACGAGACCGGCAGCCTGAACAGCGGCAACCAGGGTGTTGAAGGAACCCGCGCCGACGGCGGTGTCGACGATGTCTTTTTCGCCCGCCTTGGCGGCAGACAGCGGCAGAACGAGGAGAAGGGCAAAGACGAATTTCTGGATCAGTTTCATGACTCACTCCCGAGCTAGACACAGGCAAGGGTTAAGCGTGCCGGGAAACGATTTTTTCCCGAG
Source organism: Pseudomonadota bacterium (assembly GCA_039179715.1). GTDB lineage: Bacteria > Pseudomonadota > Alphaproteobacteria > Rhizobiales > Stappiaceae > Roseibium. Next base: position 4,031 of record JBCDEN010000189.1, on the reverse strand, counting down.
CGGATACAAAGGGTTGCTTTAACCTGTGTTGCAATGAAATACGGCTGCCGGACAAACTTGGATGAGGAAAAAGTGAACGCGGATTTACACGCTTCAACCGATGATCCAATCGGGTTTTCAATACGTCACGCGCGCGCTCATGTTAATCGGGCCAGCAGGCGGATGAAAAGCCTCACCGAAACCTGGGGCCGTGGCTCCAGCATGTCAGGGACGACCGGGTTCCCCTTGTGACCGGAACAACCCTGTGGAGCATGAAGCTGGCAAACACGAGGGCGCTGCCCTGATCGCGCGGTGCGGATAGGGTCCGGCTACCGAGGTTGATTTCGAGCCCGCCGCCCTCATAGGCATCTCCCGGTGACAGCTGCGTCACGATCGTCGCCTTTCTGAACTGGGCAATCCGGCCTTCGCCAATGTCCGAATGCCAGTCGTAGTGACCGGCTTCGCTCTCGTCGTACCGGGCAACTTGCAACCGCTCTTGGAACTCGGTGATATCGAAATCGAAGACCTCCCGGTTGGCTTGGGCGACGGCCTCCATGATCCGCCTCATCACCCAGGCTGCGGCGCCGTCGTCGTCCAGCCAGCTGATACTGGCGCGCCTGATGTTGCTTTCATGGACACCGCCGACAAGGCCGCCGCTGTCCTGCGCTTCGCCATCGTTCAGCTCGATGATTTCAACACATTCCGATGGTGTGAAAAGCGAGGGCAGTGTGTAGGTGAACATGCGATTGATCCGAAGTTTGACCCTGCCTTTCAAGCGTTTTGAACGCTTTACTGCAAGCCCATTGTTTCGGCTTTTTTGATTTCCGCTTGAGAAAACACGCAAGGCGCGGTCTTGCCTGGCGCGGTACGGCCGACAGGCGCTTCCTAGGGTCAGGACCAACCGGCTTATTCACCGAAGTCGGCAATGATCCGGTCGATTTCCTTGCGTGCGGCAAGCGCGATCTTCTTCTGTGCGGCTTTGGCGCCGGTATCCGTCTCGCTGACTTCGCCAACGACGATGATGTTCTCGTCGTTCGACTTGTTGGCCGGCTTCGTGTAATTGAAACTGCCGAAGATCGAGACCTTGTTGTCGATCGTCATCAGCTTGTGATGCACCTTGCCGAGCTGACCGCGCCCGCCGGCGACTGCAACGTGGATGCCGGCGGCATGAAGCGAGTGTTTGGCGGCCCATTTCTGGTTGGCCTGGCGGCGGTCCAGCACGCCGTTGATCGTGATGCCGTTCTTGTGTGCCGCGATCAGTGCATCGTCGATACCGGAGGACTGGGCGAAGGTGAAGGCCGCGAAATCCACCCGCTCCCTGGCCTTCAGGATCTGTTTCATGATCTCCATTTCCGGCGCGTGATCGGGGGCAAACAGCGGTTTCACGCGAATTCCGGACACTTTTGCCTCTTTCGGCGCGGGGCCGTGTGCAATGGAGAACTTGCCGAAACGGCCTTCCCTGATTTCCTTGAATTCCTTCTTGTAGGCATTGGCGACTTCGGCATCATTGACGACGACGACATGGTTGAGGTTCTTGGTGACGCCGGTCGTGGTGAAATTCGTCGAACCGGTCAGGACCCGGTTGCCGAGCACCATGAATTTCTGGTGGAAGATGTTCGGGTTGAAGTCGACCTTCACGTCGGCGGTCGAGCGCAGAATCGCATTGAAGAGCTCGCGGTTGATTTCATGCTTGCCGCCCGGTGCATGCGCACCTGCAAGGTCCTTCGGTTTCTTAGCCGCCAGCAGGTAGCTCTGCTCGACAACCAGATCGATGACCGCACCCCGCAGCCGTGCCTGGATGATGGCATTTGCGATTGCGGGATTGTCGATCTCCTGGACGGCGATCATCAGGTTCTGCCTGTTGCCCGCGCGGCCGATGAAGTTGAGGATCGGGTCAAGAAGGGAATCGGGGCCGCCCTGTTCCTGAGGCCCAAGATGGATTTCAATATCACCAACTATTAAGGGCATAACGAAATTCCTTCGCACTATAGATGCAAATTCATAGCATTTTTGCGCGGCGGCGGCCACGCCCGAGGCAGAGCTCGGCGCGTCCCGTTTTCGTGTCTGGCCCCGGTTTCGGAAAAGGTCTGCCGCTTTGTTGTTCTGACGTAAGGCGCCGCCCTGAACGGCGCGTACCGGCCACGGAATACGCCACCGCCCGGGTCCGTGTCGCCGCACGCAATTGTTCAGGAGGGAGGCCATGCCCTTTGAAAAAACGGAATGATGTGAAGCTCGACCGGTTCGCCAGCCGCAGGGCCTCAGCCGAGCGCCACCGCCAGAACCTTCCGCATCACCGTGGGCAGAGCCTCGTCTTCAAGCTGGTTTGCCGGGGACCACCAGGCACCGTCAACGGCTTTGACGGCATCCTTCGACGTGTTGGCGCGGAACACCTGCAGGCGCAGATGAAAATGCGTGAATGTGTGCTTCACCTCGCCTGCACAGACCTGCCACTCATCTTTGAACGGTGCGAAAGTCAGTGCGTTTGACCCGTCAAATGTTTCCGACCACTCCGTACCGGGAACTTCGGTCATTCCGCCGAGCAGACCCTTTGGCGGACGGCGTCTGAGCAACACCGATCCGTTCGACCCGTCCACAGCAACGAAGGCGGCCCCAAAACGGGTTGGCTTCTCCTTTTTAGGTGCCTTGCGCGGCAGGGTCTCGGCGAAACCGGAATTCTGTACACGGCAATCCGGCATCCACGGACACAGCCCGCAAGCCGGGCGCTTCGGTGTGCAGATCGTCGCGCCGAGATCCATCACAGCCTGTGCAAAATCACCTGGGCGTTCTTCAGGCGTAAGCCGCGCCATTTCCTCACGGATTTCCGTTTTTGCTGCCGGCAGCGGCGTTTCGATCTGTCTCAATCGCGACAGCACGCGTTCGACATTGCCGTCGACAACGGCGGCGTGCCGGTCAAAGGCAATCGTGGCGATGGCGGCGGCCGTATAGGGGCCGACCCCGGGAAGTGCCAGCAGGGCGTCTTCTGTTTCCGGGAACCGGCCCGCGTGCTCTTGTGCAATGGTCTCGGCGCATTTCTTCAGGTTGCGCGCACGCGAATAGTATCCGAGCCCTGCCCAGGCTTTCATGACGTCTTCTTCGTCGGCTGCGGCCAGATCCTCGACGCGTGGCCAGGTTCTGGTGAACTTGTCGAAGTAGTCCTTCACTGCTGCTACAGTGGTTTGTTGCAGCATCACTTCGGACAGCCATATTCTGTAAGGGTCCGGAACCTCTCCGAGCTTTCTGTCGTCGGGCGGCACACGCCAGGGCAGGCGCCGCGCGTGCCGGTCGTACCAGTTGAGCAGTGATTGACTGAGCGAAGCATTGGTCATGAGATAGCTGTTGTACTCATCAATGAAATGCGCGATGACCCTCTGGAAAGCCTGGGGACAACTTGGGAAGATTTGATGGGCGGCAGGATGACCATTAAGTATTCGTCGTCTTTTTGTCGTATTCTATTGAGACACAACACCTCAATCTGCGATCCGCAACAAGATGGATCCTGCCGGGTAGCCGGTTGAGGAAGTAGGTCAACAGCGTGACGAAGGCAAATGCACATCGCAAGCCTCAAGAGGCAAAACTGCTTGCTGATCTTGTCGGCAAGGCGATGACGCCTGCGTGCCGGAAGCGCGGGTTCGCTTCTGTCGACATCGTTGCAGCCTGGGCAGATATCGTCGGAGAAAAATACGGTAGCCGGGTGCAGCCGGACAAACTGGTCTGGCCCCGCCAGCGGGAACTGACCGATCCCGAGGCACCGCCGCAGCCTGCGACCCTTGTGGTGCACACGGACGGCGCGACCGCGCTGCTGCTGTCGCACGAGAGCGGCCAGGTGATCGAGCGCATCAACACCTTTTACGGCTGGGCGGCCATCGGCCGCATCAAGATCCTGCAAAAGCCTGTGGCCTCGAAGCCGGTGGCTGAGCGCAAACAATTGCGGTCGCTGACGGACAAGGAGCAGCAAAAGCTCGATCAGCAGCTGGAGGGGGTCCACAATACGCGCCTGCGCGAAGCGCTGAAAAAGCTGGGGGCGCAGGTGATCGCCAAACATGATGACGAAG
>JBCDEN010000341.1:0-5246 GCA_039179715.1 Pseudomonadota bacterium | reverse complement strand
GGGGCGGCCTCGGCGTCGCATTGCCGGGCGCGGTGACCTCGACCTGAGGTAGCGGGCTGTCATCTGCCAAATAGAGCCAGTCGTTCTTCCAGGTGCATTTTTGCAATGCCGTCTCGCGGCCCATGGGCGAGAAGCGTCCGGGCAAGGGACGGGAGCAAAGATGGGTGTGATAGGTCTGTCCATCCGGTGTCTCGACGATCTGGCCGTGACCGGCCCGTTGCAGCGGCCAGTCGGGTGCGTCCTTTGCCGTGATCAGATGCGTGTCGGGATGCAGTTGGTAGGGGCCATCGATCGAGCGGGACCGTGCCATGGTGACGGCGTGATTGTATCCGGTGCCGCCTTCGGCAACGGTGAGGTAATACCAACCATTGCGCTTGAAGAGGTGTGGTCCTTCCGTGAGGCCAAGGGAACTGCCGGAAAATATCTTTTTCGGCCGTCCGATCAGGCCGTCTTTTTCGGACCATTCCTGAAGCAGGATACCGTCAAAGGCGGAAGATTTCGGCTTGCCCCCGACCGAGCTTGAAATGTGGTTCCACTGGAGAACCAGGTACCATCTTCGGCCATCGTCATCGTGAAACAGGGACGGGTCGAACCCGTGCGAGGAGAGATAGATAGGGTCGCTCCAGGGCCCGTCGATCGATGCGGATGTCACAACGTAGTTGTGCGCGTCCTTGAAGTTGCCGTCCAGGCGTTTGACATCGGTATAGACCAGCCAGAACCACCCGTCCGCGTGGCTCAGACAGGGAGCCCAGACACCGCCGCTGTCGGGGTTGCCGCGCATGTCGAGCTGTTTCGCCCGGTTCAGAGGCCGGCCTGCCAGTTTCCAGTTCACCAGGTCTTTCGACTTGTGGATCTGGACACCCGGGTACCATTCGAAGGTCGACGTGGCGATGAAATAGTCATTGCCCACGCGGCAGATCGATGGATCCGGATTGAAACCTGGCAGGATCGGATTCTGGATCATTTGCGCGACGGTCCCGGACGCTCGGACGAGGCCGCCCAGAGATTGACATTCGCTTCGACCGTGGTCTCCTCGATTTCCCGCAGCTCGGCTTCGGTGAACGCCATATTGTTGACCACCGCCGCACAGTCGATCACCTGCTCGGGACGGCTGGCGCCGATAAGGGCCGTGGTGACCCGCCCGTTGCGCAGAACCCAGGCGAGCGCCATCTGCGCAAGCGTTTGCCCGCGCCGCTCCGCGATCGCGTTGAGGGCGCGGATCGCGGCAAGCGTCTCCTCGCTCAGGAACTCGTTCCGGAGCGACTTGCCCTGGGTTGCCCGGCTGCCTTCCGGAATGCCCTTGAGATACTTGTTCGTCAGCATGCCCTGCGCCAGCGGTGTGAACGCGATCGAGCCGATGCCGAGATCGTCCAGCGTGTCGAGAAGACCGTCCTCTTCGACCCATCGGTTGATCATCGAGTAGCTCGGCTGATGGATCAGGCAAGGCGTCCCCAGGTCCTTCAGGATCGCGGCCGCTTCCCGGGTCCGTTTGGAATTGTAGGACGAGATGCCGACATAGAGTGCACGTCCGGACCTGACGATATGGTCGAGCGCCATCATGGTCTCTTCCAGCGGCGTCTCCGGGTCGAAGCGGTGCGAATAGAAAATGTCGACATAGTCGAGCCCCATCCGCTTCAGGGACTGATCGCAGGACGCGATCAGGTATTTCCGGCTACCCCATTCTCCATAGGGACCCGGCCACATGCCGTATCCCGCCTTGGAGGAGATGATCAGTTCGTCCCGGTACGGCGCGAAATCCGTTTTCAGGATATCGCCGAAGGCTTCCTCCGCCGAACCGGGAGGCGGACCGTAATTGTTGGCAAGGTCGAAATGCGTGATGCCGTGATCGAAGGCGGTCCGCACGATATCGCGCTTGCTTGTGTGAGCCGAGTCGCCTCCGAAATTATGCCAGAGGCCGAGCGAGATCACCGGCAGTTTCAGGCCGGATCTCCCGCAGCGGCGGTATTCCATGGTGTCATAACGTGATTGCGCGGCTTGCCAGGTCATGAGATTTCCTACTACGCCAAGAGGTCTTGCGCCGCCTTGGGTCCAAGAGCCTCGGGCCGGTCGCATGTGGTGAGAATATCCTTGTACTCACCTGTCTCGCCGGAAGCGAGAATAGATGTCATCACATCCACGACATGCAGGGAAAATTCCAGCGAACACCGGTGCGGCCGGTTCTGAAGGATGGCGAGCGCCATGTCCGCAAGACCCGCTGCCCGGTAGTTGGCATGCGACCCGTCATTGGCAACTGAGAACGGATGCATCCAGTCTTCCGACACCGTCACGAAACTGTTTTTCGCGGTCATGCGGATTTCCCCGCCGAAGAAGTTCGGGTCCGGAACATGCAGCGTGCCGTCGCGCCCGTAAAGTTCCATGTTCGAGTGGCCATGCTGCCAGACATCCCAGCTTGCGCAATAAGTCACCTGTGCGCCGGAATGGAACTGCATGATGGCATGGATCGTTGTCGGGGTCTCGACCCTGATCTTTTCGCCGTGGCGCGGTTCGGAGGTGATCGTGCGATACTCCGAGCCTGAGGAACTCATGGCCGTGACGCGCTTCACCGGACCCAGCAGCTGCACGAGGTTGGAAACATAGTAGGGGCCGAGATCCAGGATCGGGCCGCCGCCAGGCTGGAAGAAGAAATCCGGATTGGGGTGCCACATTTCCATGCCGGGACTTTGCACGAAGCAGGTGCCCGAGGTGACGCGGCCGACGGCACCGCTGTCGACCAGGTGCCTGGCCAGCTGGTGCGCGCCGCCCAGGAATGTGTCGGGCGCCGAACCGACGCGAAGTCCTTTTTCCGCGGCCAGTTTCTGAAGGGTCTGGCCTTCCTCGACGCTCAGAACGAACGGCTTTTCCGAGTAGACATGTTTCCCGGCCTTCAGAATGTCGCCGGAGACCTCGTAATGCGCCGCTGGCACGGTCAGGTTGACAATGATGTCGATGTCGCCTGCGGACAAAAGGCCGTCCACGGTTTCGGCCCTGAGGTTGAATTCCTCGGCGCGCGCCTTCGCCGCGTCCGCGTTGAGGTCGGCGCAGGCGCGCACCTCGATCCCCTGGAAGAGGGGTGCCAGACGCATATAGGCAGCGGAGATGTTGCCGCATCCCAGGATGCCGATACCAAGCTTGTCTGTCATGTCTGATCCTTAGAATTTCCGGAATGCTTCGATTGAGCGGCTAGCGAAACGCTCGACGTCGGAGGGGTTGTCATGTTCCATCACGAAGAGGTCTACGCTGGCCGCGCGCAGGGCGGCCGTGAGGCCTGACCAGTCCATGACACCATGGCCGACATCGGCCCAGCCGTCTTCGTCGGTGCATTCTCCTTCCGGCGCGATATCCTTGACGTGGGCGGTGGTAATGCGGTCCCCATAGCGATCGATCCAGGCCAGCGGGTCCTGGCCGCCGCGAACGATCCAGGCGATGTCCGCCTCCCATTCGATGGACGGTGCGCTTTCCAGCAGGATGTCCATCGGCAGCCGTCCGTCGGTGCACGCAATGAATTCGAAATCGTGGTTGTGCCAGCCGAAACGAAGCCCGGCATCGCGCAGTTGCCTGCCGATGTTTTCAAGGGTCCGGCCAACACTTACCCACGCTTCGGGATTGGTGACGCGCTGCTCCGGCGGAAGCGCCGGGCAGAACAGGCGCTCCATGCCGAGCGTCTTTGCCGTCTCGATAACGCGGCCGAGATCGTCGGTAAACTGTTCCAGCGGGAAAAAGTGTCCGGACGGCATCGCAAGACCGTTCCTGTCGAGCAGGTCCTTGAAGGCAGCGGCATCTTCGTAGGCGCCGCCAAAACCTTCAACCTGCGTGTATCCGAGGCTGGAAAGGTTTGCGAGCACCTTGTCCCACGGAGTGAAATTGCGGGCCGAGTAAAGTTGGAATGAAACGTCCATGACGGGTGTCCTGAAGGTTGGAGACTGTTTTCAGAGTCTGTTTTCGGTTGTCTTGTCAAAGAGATTGGCGCGTTCCGGATCAAAGCCGATGGCAATGCTGTCGCCGTCGCGCACGGATGCCTGTCCGTCCATGCGCACCCAGAGCGACCGGCCTCCGGCCGAAACCCGAGCCAGCGTGTCCGAGCCGAGCGGCTCGACCAGTTCGACTTGCCCCTCCATGCGGATTTTCGACGCCGCGGCCTCCTTGCCGGTGCTCATGTGTTCCGGGCGGATGCCGAACCATGCGGGCCCCTGGACCGGTGCAGCGTTCTGAAATCCGTAGCCATCGAGCGGAAACGCCTGGTTGCCGCTGGAAAAGCGCAATCCGTCTCCGGCGATGATCTCGCCATCGAAGAAATTCATGGTTGGAGACCCAATGAATTCGGCAACATATTTGGTCGCAGGCCGGTTGTAGATTTCGTTCGGCGTTGCAAGCTGGAGGATCTGGCCGCCGCGCATGATCGCGATACGGTCGGCAAGCGTCATGGCTTCGATCTGGTCATGGGTGACGTAGATCATCGTGTTGCTCAGCTTCTGATGAAGCTGCTTGATTTCGACCCGGAGATCGGCGCGTAGCTTTGCATCGAGATTGGAAAGCGGTTCGTCGAACAGGAAGACATCCGCATCGCGCACAAGGGCGCGGCCGATCGCGGCGCGCTGCCGCTGTCCGCCCGACAGAGCGGCGGGTTTGCGCTTCAGCAGGGGTTCGATCTGGAGGATCTTCGCGGCGCGGTTGACCCGTTCCTCGATTTCCGCCCTAGGCAGACCGGCGTTCTTCAGCCCGAAGCTGAGATTGCCGGCGACGGTCATCTGCGGATAGAGCGCGTAGCTCTGGAACACCATGCCGATGCCCCGTTGCGAAGGCTCTTCCCAGGTGACGTTTCGTCCACCGATGAAGATCTGGCCGTCCGAAACATCCAGAAGACCGGCGATGCAGTTGAGCAGGGTGGACTTGCCGCATCCCGAGGACCCGAGCAGGACGAGAAATTCACCGCGCCCGACATCGAGATTGAGATCCTTCAGGACATCCAGGGCGCCAAAGCTGAGCGCCAGGTTCTTGATCGAAATGCTGTGATTGTTTTCCATGGAACGCCTCTTCAGCCTTTCACGGCACCAGCGGCGATGCCGCGGACAAAGAGTTTGCCGGAGATGAAGTAGATGGTGAGCGGAACAAGTCCGGTCAGGATCGTCGCCGCCATGTTGACGTTGTATTCCTTCACGCCCTGCGTGGAGTTGACGATGTTGTTGAGCTGAACCGTCATCGGATAGAGATCCGGCTTGGTGTAGATGACGCCGAACAGGAAGTCGTTC
>JBCDEN010000562.1:0-3355 GCA_039179715.1 Pseudomonadota bacterium | reverse complement strand
CTTTCAAAAAAATCGGGTTCTCTGGAATTTTTCCGATGCCGGTCCGTTTCTCACACGACCGCAGCGTCGCGGTCACATCAAATTTTGAGAGAGACTGACATGGAACCGATTGCACCTGCCCGGCTCACCGCCGCCAAAAAGTCCTACGCGGTGCGCCGCGTAAATTTTTCCGATTACAGTCACCTTGCGACCAACGCATCAATGCCGAAACCGGGCGACATTGTCCTGGCACGGGTCCAGGCACTCGGCTCGCATAAAAAGATCGAACTTCCGAACGGCCGCAAGGCGACGCTGCATAAGGACGACGAAGTCCTGCTCGCCTTCGGCAACCGATATGCCCCCGACCAGTACGAGGCCTATGTACCGGAGACACTGGAACCCTGCCATATGGTGGCCGCGGGCGGCATTGCTGCCAAGGCAACCGCCTGGCATGACAAGCTGTCCGGCCCGACAGCCGTGGAACCGGTCGGCATTTTGTGCAGGACCGATGGCCGCGCCCTCAACCTCGCAGACTACGCGCTGCCGACGGTCGCATGCTCCATGCCATCCACCGTGATTGGCGTTTTCGGGACATCGATGAATGCGGGCAAGACGGCAACCGCCGCCTCGCTGGTCAGAGGTTTCGCAAGAAGCGGTTACGAGGTTGGAGCGCTGAAGATAACCGGCACCGCCGCCGGTGGCGATCCCTGGCTGATGCACGATTCCGGCGCCTCCGAGGTCCTTGATTTCACCGACGGCGGACTTGCAACAACCTTTGGCACACCGCTCGACAAGATCGTGGCAACGACCCGCAACCTGTTGCGCACCCTTCACAGGTCCCGATGCGACGTTGCAGTCGTCGAGATTGCCGACGGACTGTTCCAGGACGAAACCCGCCAGATCGCGTCGAGCCCTCTGATGCATTCCCTGTTTGATGGCGTCGTCTTCGCGGCAGGTGATGCGCTCGGTGCAGTCGCCGGTGTGAAGAGCCTGCAGCAACTCGACTACAATGTCCTCGGGGTATCCGGCGCGGTCATGCAATCACCGCTGGCCGTGCGTGAGATCGGCATGAATGTCGACGTGCCCGTGCTGTCGCTGGCTGATCTTCAGGACTCGGCCACTGTTTCCGGTGTCGTGGAGCAGACACTCTCCAGACAGCTCCCGGTGGCCCAGTGACATGAGCCACCGGCCCTCAAAGCCGGGCCTTCCACCGATCTGGAATGCCCGGCGCGGCCTCGTCTGCGCCTGGCTGATCCTCGCCGGTTTCGCGCAGACCCTGGGCGCTATCGTCCTGTCCGCCGCTTCAGCAGCTCTTCTGACCGGCCAGCCCGGCATTTACGGATTGCCCGTTCTTGCGGTCCTGTGTTCATCTGCACTTGTCACGCTGAGCGCCTTCGTTCTTCAGACCCGTGGCGCGGAGCGTTTCGCACTCTCTTATGTGCATGACGTGCGTTTGACCTATGCCCGTCACGTCATGCTCTTGCCATTCGACGGCAAAACGCCGTCAACTGGCCTGTCGCTGACAAGACTTGTGAATGACCTTGGTGCCGTCAAACTGTGGCTTTCAAGAGGACTGCTGTCGCTGCTGACCCTGAGCGCAACGCTGATCACGCTTGCAGGATGGATTGGAATCGCAAGTCCCTCCTACCTGATCCCCTTGGCCGCGTGTCTGTTCATCTGGGGTACCGGGACCGCGCTCGCACTGCCCGGCCTGCGCAAAAGCATCCGCAAATCCCGGCAACGGCGCGGCGCCATTGCCATTTTGCTCGGCAGAACCCTGCCTGAACGTCTCCCTCTTCTGCTTCACGGAAAACTGACGCCGATCCTCGAACGGCTTTCCAAAAAGAGCAAAGAGGTCTGTTCGTTGCTCGTTGCCCGCGCAACCTGGTCGGGAGCAATGAAGGCGGTGAGCCGCGCAACCTTTCCCGCCGCCGTTGTTGCTTATGCCCTGTCCGGCGATGTCGAACCGGGCGCGATCGCGCAGTTCCTGTTGATTTTCGCCTTCCTCGCAGCCCAGCTGGAAGCCGGGGCCGCAGGCCTGGAATACCATGAGGCAAACAAGGTCGCGCGTGAAAAGATCAAACGGGTTTTCAGTGCCGACCGTCTTGCGCCTTTGGATGCCGAGGCACGCCTGGAGCCCGATTGGAGCCAACCGGTCGAAATCTCCGGTTTGCAGCTGCCGTCCGGCGATCTGTTGTCGCTGACGATACCGCCTGAGGACTGCACCTGGCTGAAACTGGACCACCCTGGGGACCGGCGCCATGTTGCGTTGTCCCTGTGCGGTCTGACCCAAGACGGGGCACAGCGGAACATCCGGCTCGCCGGTCGCACTTTTGCGGACATTGACCGCAAGACGCTCTGGCGCAACGTCACGCTTGTTTCACCCATCAATGGAATTCCGTCCTATCAGAAGAACCGGCCTGCCGCCGTACTCGGATCCCGGACCACGGATAAAGCTGAGGAAGAGGAAGTTTTCACCTGTTTTCCCGGCCCGCTCATGGCAAATACCGCAGAGGCCGCAAGCATTCGCTCCGACCGGGACCAGATCCGCGTCCGCATCGCGCGCGCCCTGCTCAGACGTCCACGATTGCTCGTGGTTCAGGACGACGGCCTGCTCGGCGAAAAAGACCTGTTGAGGAACTTGCAGGAACACGCAAGGCAGCGCGGTATGGCTCTCGTTCTTTTGACACAAAGGCACGGGGTGGACGCGTTCTGAAAGCCGTCAGGAGCGGGCCTCATGGCTCCGGACGAGAGCTTTTTCCGACCAGTTTGGATCATTTGACCGAGGGCCTTTTTCCTGCTGGCGAGACGGTTCGCCCGCCGTGGTGTTTCCCACCACAAGGGCGGACCGACTGGGAAAGGACGCAGCGCCGATCCTGATCGAGTCAGCACAAGCCGTCCATCTGAAGCAGGCCGTGACCATAAACGGGATCGCGGCCGGCAGCCCCCAGATCGGTCGCCGCGTTGCGCAACAGGTCGTAGATCTCTTCAGGTGTCTTTTCAGGGTGTTTTGCCCGCGCAATCGCTGCGGCTGCCGAGACGAAAGGCACCGCGAATGATGTGCCTGTCCGCCACTTGGCACCCTTGATCGAGGCCGCTGTCCAGATGTTGACACCAGGCGCGGCAAGATCGATGTAGTCGCCCCTGTTGGCGCGCCTGTAGACGCGTTTGTTGCGGTCGACGGCCGTGACCGCAAGAACGTCACCGTAGGCCGCGGGATACACCGGGTCAGCTGCCGCACCTCCGTTGCCCGCCGCTGCGGCAAACGCGATACCCTGACCATCGGACAGATCCTTTATCGCGGCCTCGACAACACTGTTGCGGGGGCCGGCAAGACTGAGATTGATGACCGTTACATCTTCCGCGGACAACGCAT
>JBCDEN010000667.1:0-2751 GCA_039179715.1 Pseudomonadota bacterium | reverse complement strand
GCAGGCAGGCACGAGAATGATGACCGCCGCCATGATGGCAAGAAAGACACCGGCCCGTGCATCCATGGCGCGGAAGAGAAACGAAGACATCATGCTTCAACTGCCCGGCCCTTGAGGGCAAACAGCCCCCTTGGACGCTTCTGGATGAACAGGATAATGAAGACGAGAACGAAGATCTTGCCGAGCACCGCTCCGGCATAAGGCTCCAGGAACTTGTTGACCACGCCGAGTGTCATTGCGCCGACCAGCGTGCCCCAGAGATTTCCGACGCCGCCGAACACCACGACCATGAAACTGTCGATGATGTAGCCCTGTCCGAGGTTCGGTGACACATTGTCGATCTGAGAGAGCGCGACACCGGCGATGCCGGCAATGCCGGAGCCGAGGCCGAAGGTTAGCGCGTCGATCCAGGGAGTGCGGATCCCCATGGACGCGGCCATCCGCCGGTTCTGGGTGACGGCGCGCGTATAAAGCCCGAAGGGTGTTTTCTTCAGAACCAGCATCAGCCCGGCAAAGACCAGCAGAGCGAAGACGACGATCCACATGCGGTTATAGGTGATCGTCATCTGGCCGAGTTCGAAGGCCCCGGACATCCAGTCTGGATTGCCGACCTCACGGTTCGTCGGCCCGAAAATCGAACGGACGGCCTGCTGCAGGATGAGCGAGATTCCCCAGGTTGCCAGCAGCGTTTCCAGGGGGCGTCCGTACAGCCAGCGAATGACCCCGCGTTCGATCGCGATACCGATCAGGCCTGCGGTAAGAAAGGCGAGGGGAAGCGCAATGAACAGGGAGTAGTCGAACAGGCCCGGCGCCGACGTCCTGATGAGTTCCTGCACCACAAATGTCGTGTAGGCGCCGATCATGACCATCTCGCCATGGGCCATGTTGATGACACCCATGACGCCAAAGGTGATGGCAAGCCCGATGGCCGCGAGCAGCAGCACCGAGCCGAGCGAGATGCCGTACCATATGTTTTGCGCCGCATCCCAGGCGGCGATGGATTTTTCGATCTTGGTAATCGCGGCCGACGCGGCAAGCTGAACCGCACCCTCCGTGCTTGACCTCACGCCGATCAGCAGTGAAAGCGCCTCGCGGTTGCCCATATCCGAAAGTGTTTCGACAGCGGCGATCTGTTCGGCTTCCTCCAGATCGGAGTTCAGAACCGCTGCGGCGCGCGCCTGTTGCATCACACGAAGGACGTTTTCATCCTGTTCGGCTGCAATGGCTGCGTCCAACGCCTCGATACTGCCCGGATCTTTCGCCTTGAAAACGGCCTCGGCGGCCGCGATGCGGACTTTCGGGTCCGGTGCCATCAGTGTCAGGGAACCGAGCGCAGACCGGATGACCCGCCGCAGCTTGTTGTTCACCTTGATCTTTTTGACGTCGCGCCGGCCGGCTTCGCCCTGTGCTTCCAGCGTCAGCGGGTCGGTCAGTTTGAACTGTTTCCCGTCCTTTTCAGCAATGAAGACCTGACCGTCCGACTTGCGGAAATAGAGGTCGCCGGCTCCCAGTGCTTCCAGTGCAGGCGCGACAGCGGGATCGCCGGTCGCCGCCAGATTGCCGATCTGCTGCTCCGTTTCGGCATATTTTCCTTTTGCCAGTTCATTGATCAGCGGACGGAGCGTTTCCGGATCCGATTGTGCAAGTGCCGGGCTGGCCAGCAGGAAAAGCAACAGCAAAAACGATTTCAAAAAGGACATAGGTCCACCGGCGTTGGCTGTTTGAAAGTCTCTCCCTCAACCCGGAACCGGCAGTGTTATCCGATCGGGAACGGGGATCATAAAAGCCGGAGCGGGCCGTTGACGGCCCGCTCCGCTGGTTCTTCGCTTAGGACGCGGAACCGCCGCACTTGCCGGTGGCGGTGTTGAAGTTGCCGCAGGAAAGCGGCGCACGCCAATCCGAGATCAGATCCTTGGAGCCGTCCAGATAGTCGGACCAGGCATCGCCGACAACGGTGCCGGAGGTTTCCCAGACGGTCTCAAACTGACCATCGTCCTGGATCTCGCCGATCAGGACCGGTTTGGTGATGTGGTGGTTCGGCATCATCGCCGAGTAGCCACCTGTAAGGTTCGGCACGGACACGCCAACGATGGCGTCGATCACCGCATCCGGATCGGTCGTTCCGGCTTTCTCGACAGCTTCGACCCACATGTTGAAGCCGATGAAGTGTGCTTCCATCGGATCGTTGGTCACGCGATCCTCATCGCCGATATAGGCATGCCATGCATCGATGAACTCGGCGTTGATGTCTGTATCGGCAGACTGGAAGTAGTTCCAGGCAGCCAGGTGGCCGACAAGCGGACCGGTGTCGAGACCGGCGAGTTCTTCTTCACCGACGGAGAAGGCAACGACCGGGATGTCTTCGGCCTTGATGCCTGCGTTTGCCAGTTCCTTGTAGAACGGCACGTTGGCGTCGCCGTTGATCGTGGAGACCACGGCGGTTTTCTTGCCCCCCGAACCGAAGGTCTTGATGTCCGAAACGATCGTCTGCCAGTCGGAATGACCGAACGGCGTGTAGTTGATCATGATGTCTTCTTCAGCGACACCCTTGGACTTCAGATAGGCTTCGAGGATCTTGTTGGTCGTGCGCGGATAGACGTAGTCGGTGCCGGCGAGCACCCAGCGCTCCACGCTCTCTTCTTCCATCAGGTAGTCGACGGCCGGGATCGCCTGCTGGTTGGGCGCGGCCCCGGTGTAGAAGACGTTGCGCTGGCTTTCCTCGCCCTCGTACTGGACGGGGTAGAAGAGGAG
>JBCDEN010000320.1:0-5534 GCA_039179715.1 Pseudomonadota bacterium | reverse complement strand
GGAGGAATGGGCGCGGATGCGGACAACCTTCTGCACCTGCACAAGAAGGCGGACGAATTGTTTGGCCCGGAAAACTATGAGTGGTCGGTGCTTGCCGCCGGGCGGCATCAGATGCCGTTCGCAACGCAAAGCGCGATGCTCGGCGGCAACCTGCGTGTCGGCCTGGAGGACAGTCTCTTCATCGGCAAGGGCGAGCTTGCGACATCGAATGCGCAGCAGGTTTTGCGCATTCGCGACATTTTGGAAAATCTTGGCCTGACCATCGCCACACCGGCGGAAGCCCGCGAAAGGCTGGCACTCAAGGGCGGCGACGAGGTCGGCTTCTAGGGTCCTGTCGGAACTTGGGGAGCATTGGATATGCAGACGCGTATGTTGATAAACGGCGAACTGGTCGAAGGCACCGGCGAAGGGCTCACGGTCCTGAATCCAGCCAGCGAAGCGGCGCTGGAAACCGTGAGGGAGGCAGGTGACAATCAGATCGGCGCAGCCGTCAATGGTGCTGCCGAGGCCTTCGAAACGTTCTCGGCAACCTCTCCTGCGGAACGGTCGGAGCTGCTGCTGCAGATCGCCGACGTGATTGAAAAGAACAGCCAGGAACTGGCCGAACTGGAAAGCCTTGATGTCGGCAAGCCGTGGCCGTCCGCCCATGACGACGAGATGCCGCTGACGATCGACGTGTTCCGGTTTTTCGCGGGCGCGGCCCGAACGATGACCGGATTGGCGGCGGGCGAATACATCGCCGGGCACACTTCCATGATCCGGCGCGATCCTGTTGGTCCTGTTGCCGCGATTGCCCCGTGGAATTATCCGCTGATGATGGCGAGCTGGAAGCTGGCGGCCCCGATCGCGGCTGGATGTTCCGTGGTTCTGAAGCCGTCAGAGCTGACGCCCCTGTCGACATTGAAGCTTGGAGAGCTGCTGCAGGATATCGTTCCGAAGGGCGTCGTGAACATCATCCATGGGCGTGGCCCGACGATTGGCAGCACACTGATGAACAGCCCGCAAATGGAGGCGATCAGCGTCACGGGCTCACCGGCAACAGGGATGGCCGCCATGCGGGCGGCGTCCAGCCGGATACGGCACGTGCATCTGGAGCTCGGCGGAAAGGCTCCGGTGATTGTGTTCGACGATGCGGATCTGGACGCGGTTGCCGAGACCATCCGCTATGGCAGCTATTTCAATGCCGGTCAGGACTGCGCCCAGCCCTGCCGCGTGCTTGTCGCCGACAGAGCCTACGACCGCCTGGTCGCCGCCATCACCGATCAGGTCGGCCAGATAAGGACCGGTGCTCCAAAAGAAGAGGGAACCGAGATGGGCCCGCTCGTGTCTGCGGCGCAAAGGGACCGGGTCGCCGGTTTCGTCGAGCGCGCCGACAGGGATGCCGAGATCGTGGTGGGCGGCAATGCGGGCAGCGGATCCGGTTTCTTCTTTGATCCGACCGTAATTGCCAATGTCGACAACACGTCAGAAATCGCCTGCAACGAGGTCTTCGGCCCGATCGTCACGGTGTCGCGCTTTTCCGATGCCGATGAAGCCCTGAAGATCGCCAATGCCGGATCGTATGGCCTGGCGTCTTCCGTCTGGACACGCGATGTCGGCCTTGCCATGCGCATGACATCCCGGCTGCGCTACGGCTTCACCTGGGTGAACACCCACGGCATGGCAACGCCGGAAATGCCCTGGGCCGCAATGAAAGGCTCGGGCACCGGATGCGACATGTCCGTCTACGCGCTCGACGCCTATACGTCCATCCGCCACGTCATGGTGGCCCACTGATGCGTCTTGCCGGAAAGAAAACCTTTGTTACCGGTGGCCGGCAGGGCATCGGCAGGGCCATTGTCAACGCCTTTCTTGAAGAAGGTGCGCATGTCACCGCTTGCGGCCGCAGCGATAAACCCGACGGATTTCCGGCGGACTGGCTAACCCTGGATGTGGCAATTCCGCAGGCGGTTGGCGATGCGGCCGCGTCCCTCAACGCACTCGATATCCTGGTCAACAATGCCGGTGTGCAGGTGGAAAAGACCGTAGTCGACAGCACCGACGATGACTGGGACCACGTGATGAACACGAATGCGCGCGGCGTGTTCAACACATGCCGCGCCCTGATCCCCCTGATGAACGCGGGCGGATCGATCATAAATATCGGTTCGATTTCGGGAAATGTCGCCGACCCGTCGATGGCGCTCTACAATGCCTCGAAGGCCTTCGTCCATGGGCTCACGCGATCCATTGCGGTCGATCACGGCCCAAGGATCCGCTGCAACGCAATTTGTCCGGGCTGGATCGAGACCGGAATGCTGGATGCGGGGTTTCAACTTGCGGCCGACCCGGCAAGGGCGAAGGCGGATGCGCTTGAGCGTCACGCTGTGCGGCGCTTCGGCCATCCCCGCGACATTGCCGCCATGGCGGTCTGGCTCGCCTCGGACGAAGCCGGCTTCGCCACGGGTCAACTCTTTACGGTCGATGGCGGCATGACCGCAGCCTCGCCGCTCAATCCGGGACTGTTCTGATGAGCCAGGTTTCAGATATTGCAGTTCTGGGTGCCGGCGTCATCGGCGCGAGCTGGACCGCCTTGTTCCTTGCCGCCGGGCGCGACGTCACCGTTTACGACCCGGCCCCGGACACCGAAAGAAAGGTGAATGATTACATCGGCACGGCCTGGCCCTCGCTCGAAGCCCTCGGACTTGCGTCCGGCGGGCCGGGCGGACGGGTCTCGTTTGCAAGGACCGCTGCAGACGCCGCCGCGAAAGCGGATTTCATTCAGGAAAATGTTCCCGAACGCCAGCCGCTCAAACATGCGATCTACGCCGAAATCGAACCGGTCCTGTCAAAGACCACGATCGTGTCCAGCTCCACGTCCGGCCTGACACTGGAAGCGCTGCAGGACGGTTGGAACGACCCGGCGAACTTCGTTCTCGGCCACCCTTTCAATCCGCCGCATCTCATTCCCCTTGTCGAATTGACAGCCAACGAAAAGACAGACCCTGCGGCGCTGGACGCGACCGAGGCCTTCTACGAGGCCATTGGCAAGGTCACGATCCGTATAAGGAAAGGCATGCCCGGACATGTCGCAAACCGCCTGCAGGCCGCCGTCTGGCGCGAGGCCGTCTTCATGGCGATTGAAGGTGTTGCGAGCGTGGAGGATATCGACAAGGCGATGTGGGCCGGGCCGGGTCTCAGATGGGCGGCAATGGGGCCGACGATGCTGTTCCATCTGGGAGCGGGCGATGGCGGCCTCCAGGCCTTTTGCAACCATTTCAGGGACACGTTCAACGGCTGGTGGGACGGCCTGGGTGACCCGCGGCTGGACGAGGCCGTGATCGAAAAGCTGGTTGCCGGCATGAACGACCAGGCACGGGGACACAGCCCACGGGACCTTTCCCAACAGCGGGACAGGATGCTCGTCGCCCTTCAGACCGCGACCCGGTCACTGCGCGACAGGAGCGTGGACTGACCTATGCCGGGAAGCCGGCCAGCGTTTTCGCGTGAGCCGTGGCAATGCGGCGGAATGCGGCCGGTCTAAAAGACCTGCGGATAGGCGGCAGCCACAATCATGCCGGCGATCATCGCCCAGATGACGCTGCGCGAGAGTGCAGCAATGAAAATCGCACTGCAGGTTGCCACAAATGTCTTTAGATCCGCGGTGACAAGAGCTGACGCCACCAGAGCGGCGATGACCGAGACCGACATACCCTGAAGGAACTTTTCAATGCGCGGCGTTGGCGTCACCCAGGCCATGAGAAAAGCGCCGGACAGCCGGGTCCCAAGTGCAATCAGCGCCAGAACCGAAACGGCAATGATGTAAGACCCGTCACTCAGCATGACACTGTGCGGCGACACCGCCACCAAGGAGTGCAGCCAGAATGATGTTCCAGCCATTTGGCAGATAGGGAAGCGTGGCCGCCGAAACGCCGATTGCGACGAAGACGGGCAAAACCAGGGATGGCGTCGAACGCACCATTCCGAACGCTGTTGCAGCAAAGAAACAAAGCATGACAACGCCGAAGCCGAAGGCTTCCGTGTTGATGAGCAGGTCTCCACCGAACGCCCCGATACCCGTGCTGGCGACCCATGTGATCCAGAGCATCAGTCCGCCCCCCAGAAGCGGCCCCAGGTCCGTATCCCCGCGCTGCAGGAGAGTTTGCGTATCGGCAAAGTTTGCGTCACTCAGAAACATCAGCGTCAGAAAGCGTTTCCCCGGGGGAAGCCGGTTTATCCATTGGGCCAGGGCGGCTCCCATGATCAGGTGCCGGCCACTCAGGGCCAGCGCAACCAGTCCAAGGGAAAAGAAGGCGACGGGGTCATTCAGAAAATCCAGCGCGGCAAACTGCGCTGTTGCCGTGAAGACAAGGCCACTCATCGCCGTGGCTTGAAGCGGTCCGATCCCGCCTTCTGTCGCGGCAATGCCAAACGCGATGCCGAAAGGAACGACAAAAAGGCAGATCGGCAGCAGCCGCGTCATTCCGCGCGCCACGCCGGCAGCCGAGAGCGTCACGTTCTGAGGGTTTCTAACCATAGCAAAGGTTAGACAGATTGAACCCTTGTCTGTCAACCGGTAGAGAGGTTAGAAATTGATATGAGCTATTCAGAGGGACATCCCGTTCGGCCTGTCGGCGGACGGCTCGCGCTTGATTTTGTCAATACGGCCGACTGGACGGGGCATGATCAGGTGGCGCACGAGAAACTGAACACCCTGGATGATCTGGATGTATGGCTGCGCGCGCTGGAGATAGAAGCTTGCTGTGCCGGCACGCTGGAACAGCTCAAGAAGCTCAGATGCGATCTTCGGGCCGTTTTGCTTGAGGCGAAGGCTTCCGGAAGCTTGAACGCGGTCAGAGAGCTGGATTTTGAAAGAGACGTGGAATCGACCCTTCCTCTGGAAGGGCTTTTGGCAGCATCTGCAATCTCGATTCTTGCCGATCCCAGAGAGCGCGGCCGTCTCAAGATGTGTCCGGGTGACAATTGCGGCTGGCTCTTCATTGATGAAACCAGGAACAGCAGGCGGACCTGGTGCAGCATGGAAAGTTGCGGCAACAGGGCGAAGGCCGCGAGGCATTATCTGCGCAAGAAGAAAACCGCCGTTCCCCGGTAGCCGTTCCGCAAGGGCAAATTCGTGCACGCAGTCGTTGCCCAGCGCCGCACATCTGTCCGGTGACGGGCTCGAAGCTGGCTATTTCGGTTTGGATGTGGCCGGCGTGGGACTATACATGGGCCAGGCCCGAAACTCGAAGGGAACCCTGCCCTCGATGCGGTCGCTTCCCGGAGACAGCCCGAAACGCATCTTGTAGGAGCGGCTGAAGTGCACCTGGCTGTTGAAACCGGACGCGGCGGCGATTTCGCTGAGCTTCACTTCCGTTTGTGTCACCAGCCCACGCGCCCGGTCGAGCCGGATATCGCGGTAATATTCGACCGGTGACCGGCTCGAAGCTGGCTATTTCGGTTTGGACGTGGCCTGCGTGGGACTGTACATGGGCCAGGCCCGAAACTCGAAGGGAACCCTGCCCTCGATGCGGTCACTTCCCGGAGACAGGCCG
>JBCDEN010000703.1:0-2531 GCA_039179715.1 Pseudomonadota bacterium | reverse complement strand
CCGCCACGGGCGAGAAGCACGTCGACATCCGCCTTTGCCACAAGGGGCACGGTGCCTTCGATCCCGCCGTAGACGCGTCCGTCTGCGATCTTCTCACCCGCCGGGTAGATCGTCTTGATGGCGTAGAATTCCCACGCACCGCCGATGACCTCGTTGAGCGATTGCAGACGATGCTTGTCCGAATTGAGACCGGCAACGGCGGCAATGATCCTGCGTCCGTTGCGGTCGACGGAGGCAAGGCCCGAGTAGCCATCCTCCGGATGGTTGCCGCCACCCAGTCCGTCGAGGTTCCTGATTTCGCCCAGGAGCGGGTTCTTGTTGCGCTGGAAAATCTTGTTCCAGGTGAATTCGGGGATGGAGAACAGCTCGTAGAGATCCGGATGCTGTTCGACAATGAACTCGGCAAGCCGGGCCTGGTCGCGCACGGTGGTCGTGTTGGGCGTATCGTCATATCCGGTCGGATTGGAAAAGCTGCTTGCGGTCATTCCGAGAGACGCGGCAAATTCCGTCATCCGCTGTGCGAAGGCCTCTTGTGAACCGTCTATGCATTCGGCAAGGACGATTGCCGCATCGTTGGCGTTGTGAACGAGCAGTCCTTTCAGAAGATCCTCGATTGCAATGTCCGACTTGATGGCGGCGAACATGGTCGATCTGCGCGACGGTGCGCCGCCCGTGCGCCAGGCATGTTCGCTCACCTTGCAAAGCTGGTCCGGCTGCACTTCGCCGTCTTTCAGGAGCTGGAAGACTGTCGCCGCGGTCATCACCTTGACGAGTGAACCGGGCGTGAATGGTTCATCAGGTGCTTTCGAATAGAGAACGGTGCCGGATTCAGGCTCGAGCAGGAACGCTTTGGGTGCTTTTGTAACAATGGATTCAACCGCTTGCGCCGGTCCATGCATTGCAACCGGCACCGATATCAGACCGGCACAGAAAAGTGTCGCTCGCAAGCGCTTGCAGACTGCTGAAACGGATTGACTGATCACCCTGCCGGTTCCTTCCAAAGGTCGACGGGCACTGCGTTCAAGTCACGAGACCGCTAATTGCCCGGGGCGATTGTAGCAGCCAGCTGACGCATGGAAAGGCCCTGCGATGCCGTTGTGGACAAGACCGCGTGAGCCCCTGAAACGCGCCGGTTCGCCGTGTAGGACGAAATCGCGCTGCCGGAAACAAAGCTGTCCGCGGCCCCGGGGAACGGCACATGCGCCGGCTTGCTGGCGGGTGCATAGCTGGACGAAAGGGAGGCAGTTGCCGGCTGGAAGCGATTGTTCGATGCGACCTTGATGGTCGGATTTCCGGCCTCGAAGGCGATGGCCGGGTCGAACGCGGCAACTGCGGTACCGGTTTGGCCGCGTTTTGCCGATGCAAGCGTTGTTGCGGAAAGATAGGGCCGTGCCTTGGGCGCCGGCACCTTGCCGTAAATGAGTTCAGCCGGCACCTGGGCGATCAGGGTACCCGGACGCGAGGCACCCGGAGCGACAGAGCCCGGACCGGCGTAAGACGCCATCAGGTAGTCTTCGTCCTGACCGTGGAGTGGAGCGCGTCCGACATATTCAACCTTGACCTTGCCGACACCAGCGGACTTCGTACCCAGCATCGTTGCGACACGCTCGGACAGGTCAATGACGCGGTTGCCGTGGAAGGGGCCACGGTCGTTGACGCGCACGATCATGGAGCGGCCATTGGCGGTGTTCGTCACGCGCGCATAGGACGGCAGCGGCATTGTCGTGTGCGCGGCTGTCAGGGCGTTGCGGTCGAAGATTTCGCCATTTGCGGTTTTCCGGCCGTGGAACGTCGGCCCGTACCAGGACGCGAGGCCCGTTTTCTTGTAGTTCGGATCGTGTTCGGGATAATACCACTTGCCGGCAATCTTGTATTTCTTGCCGATCACATACCGTCCGCCGCCCTTGGGCACGGGTTTGCCGGCAGCAACCATGCGCGGGCTGGCTTTCACGCCGTATTTTTCAGGACTGAATTTGGCCTTGGGCTTTTCAGGCGCGGAACTGCAGGCAGCGACAAAAGACACGGCCGCAACCGTCATCAAGGCGGCGCGGAGCTGCTTCCAGCTTCCCCCGGCCTTGGGGTCCTTTGATCCGCAGCGGTTTTTCCCCGAAGACGTTCCTGCCAACCGGCAAGCTTCTACGCCCATCCCTTGCATCCTGCCGTCCTACTCATAAACGCGCTGGCGGCCCCGTAGCTCACGCGATACTCCGGCCTAACACCGGCCGGTTCCAGGCTACTTTTCCTGTCTGTGAGCTTTTACCCCGGTGACGCACTGCCCCCGCGGCACGTCTCAGACATCCAGCCTGTTTAATGGCAAGTGTCTTACTGCAAAGTAAACGTGCCGTCGAGGCTGTAGCAGCCTCGATCTTGGGTGTGTCACAGGTTTTACAGCCGATCCGGCGCTTTGACGGCATTCCATTGGGTTAAGTATCTGAAAAACATATATTTTGCGAGTTACCGGGATTGTTGCAGACAAGTGACAGTCTTGAAAAAATTACCAAATGATCAGGTTGTGATGTACGTCACATCGG
>JBCDEN010000141.1:0-7866 GCA_039179715.1 Pseudomonadota bacterium | reverse complement strand
GTCACCTGCGCCGGATCGATGTCCCCGTCGAGCGGGTCCCACAGGCCGCCTTCAAGATCGTGGATCTCCAGGAACGGATAACGCTCCTGCATTTGCTCCGGCGTGCACATTTCCATGTCCACGCCCATGTGCCGGCCCATGCCGGCAACATATTCGAACTCCTTCATCCGCTCTTGCGTGTGTGCAAGGCGGAGCGAGCCGCTGACGTGATAATTGAGCGGATAGTCGACCTTGTCGGCCAGCTTTGGCATCATGAATATCCAGCGCTATTCGCTTGAGCTTTACCGGGGGCTGGCCGAAGAGGTCGACTATCCGCTCAATTATCATGTCAGCGGCTCGCTCCGCCTTGCACACACGCAAGAGCGGATGAAGGAGTTCGAATATGTTGCCGGCATGGGCCGCCACATGGGCGTGGACATGGAAATGTGCACGCCGGAGCAGATGCAGGAGCGTTACCCGTTCCTGGAGATCCATGATCTTGAAGGCGGCCTGTGGGACCCGCTCGACGGGGATATCGATCCGGCGCAGGTGACCCAGGCGCTTGCCAAGGGCGCGCGCTCGCACGGTGCCAAGATCCTGCGTTTCACCCCCGCGACCGGCGTCAGCCGCGAGAACGGCGAATGGATCGTGCACACGGAAAAGGGCGACATCCGCTGCGAATACGTGGTCAACGCGGCCGGCTATTATGCGGAACGGGTCGGCGAGTGGTTCCTGCCGTTCGGCGGCAGGAAGGTACCGCTTGCCGTCATGAGCCACCAGTATTTCCTGACAGAGCCGGTTCCCGAAGTCGCCGCTTGGAGCGAAAAGCACGGGCGCAAGCTGCCCCTGCTCAGGGATGTGGACACGTCCTACTACCTGCGCCAGGAAACCACCGGCTTCAACCTCGGCCCTTACGAGCGCAATTGCCAGTCCGCCTGGACAACGCCCAACGACCCGATGCCCGACGATTTCAGTTTCCAGCTCTATCCGGACGACCTGGACCGGCTGGAGTGGTATATCGAGGATGCCATGGCGCGCGTGCCGCTGCTCGGAACGCAGGGCGTCAGCCGCAACATCAACGGCCCCATTCCCTATGCACCGGACGGCCTGCCCATGATCGGCCCGATGCCGGGTGTTCCCAACGCCTTCGAGGCGCATACCTTCACCTTCGGCATCGCCCAGGGCGGCGGTGCAGGCAAGGTCGCGGCCGAATGGATCATGCACGGCTGCACCGAATGGGACATGTGGGCCGTCGACCCGCGCCGCTACACGGACTACACGGACACGCAGTACTGCATCGACAAGGCCATGGAAGTCTACGGCCACGAATATGCAATGCATTTCCCGCATCATTGCTGGCCTGCCGGACGTGACCGCAAGCTGTCGCCCAATCACGCAAAAATCGTCGAACTCGGCGGGCAGATGGGACCGTTCAACGGCTGGGAACGTGCCAACTGGTTCGCAAAAGAAGGCGACGACACGTCCGAAGAGGCGACACAGACCTGGTCGCGGTCCGGTCCGTGGCAACAGCGCATCAAGGAGGAATGCGAAGCCGTGCGCGATGGTGTCGGCGTGCTCGACCTGTGCGGGTTCTCCCGCTTCAGCCTGACCGGCGAAGGTGCCGCCGAGTGGCTGCGCGGAAAGATTGCCGGCGGGCTGCCCAAGGCGGGCCGCCTGAATCTCGGTTACTTCCCCGACCATCGCGGGCGCGTCCTGACCGAGATGTCGCTCATCCGGCACAGCGAAGACGACTTCACGCTGATCACGGCAGCCGTCGCGCAATGGCACGATCGCGATCTTCTGAATTCCGATTTGCCCGACGGGCTGACGCTCACGGACCGCACAGCCGAGATGACAACGCTGATCGTGGCCGGGCCGAAATCCCGGGAGCTGTTCCAGGGCCTGACGGACGCGGATCTGTCGCTCGGCTGGCTGACCCATCAGCAGACAACGGTTGCGGGCAAGCCCGCCATGCTGGTTCGGGTCTCCTTCACCGGTGAACTCGGCTGGGAAGTTCATGCGTCCATGGAGGACATGCCTGTTATCTATGACGCAATTCTGGAAGCAGGCGCGAAACCGTTCGGCATGTTCGCCCTCAACGCATTGCGGATCGAGAAGGGCTACCGGACCTGGAAAGGCGATCTTTCCAGCGATTATTCCATGTTCGAGAGCGGGCTCGGCCGTTTCGTCAAGCTGGACAAGCCCCAGGATTTCCCGGGCAAGCAGCCGCTCATGATCGAGAAGCAGCAAGGGTCCTCCAAGGGCTTCGTCACCCTTGTCGTAGAGGCGGGCGATCATGATGCGCCGTACATGTCCAGCTTGTTGAAGGACGACGAAATCGTCGGGGAAATCACATCCTGCGACTGGGGCTATAGGGTCAACGCCTGCATTGCGCTCGGCGTGGTCCGAGCGGGCCTGGACGCGCCCGGCACAGAGCTCGAACTTGAAGTCTACGGCCAGAAGCACAAGGCAGTCGTACAGGCGGATCAGCCGCTGTGGGACCCCGAAAACGAGCGGCTTCGGGCCTGACAAACGCGTGAATACCAAGCGAAACCTGCCGACATGAATAGGGAGGAGATTGCATGAGCGGAGCTGAAGTGAAACAACGCCGTCGCGCCGGGGGCCGTTCGGCCCGCACAGCGGCCCGTTCAAGGCCTCTTGACGAGGCGGTCCGGCCGGTCCGGCCGGGCATGCCCGGCGGGTTCTACCAGGTGCTCAAGGAAACGGACGTCCTGCGCATCCACGAGGCCGCCCTTCAGGCGCTTGAGGTCATCGGCTTCGCGTCGGCGCCGCCCTCTGGCAGGGCTATCCTGACGGGTGCCGGGGCGATCGAGGGAGACGACGGACGCATCCGCTTTCCGCGTGCACTGGTCGAGGACATGCTGGCCAAGGCCGCCCGCGATATCACCCTGAAGGCACGGGATCCGAAATTCGATCTGCACCTGTCCGGCAAGAATGTGCATTTCGGCACGGCCGGCGCCGCGGTTCATATCGTTGATCCGAAAACGGGGGACTACCGCAACCCCAATGTCCAGGACATGTACGACATTGCGCGCCTTGTGCAGCAACTGGACAATGTTCACTTTTTCCAGCGCCCTGTCGTCTGCCGCGAGTTTGAATCGCCGCGCGATCTTGACGTGAACACGGTCTATGCCGCCTGCGCCGGAACGACGAAACATATCGGCACATCCTTCACGGAGGCTGCCAACGTAGCCCCTGCATTGGAGCTGCTGCACCTGATCGCGGGCGGCGAAGATGCATGGCGTGAACGCCCGTTCGTCTCCAACAGCAACTGTTTCGTGGTTCCCCCGCTCACCTTTGCGGAAGAGAGCTGCGAAGTGATGGAAGCCTGCATTCACGCCGGCATGCCGGTGCTGCTTCTTTCTGCCGGCCAGGCCGGGGCAACCGCGCCCGCGCCGATCGCGACGGCGGTCGTTCAGGCCGTTGCCGAATGCCTTGCCGGGGTGGTCTACGTCAATGCGATCAAGCCCGGTCATACGGCAATGTTCGGGACCTGGCCCTTTGTCAGCGACCTGCGCACCGGGGCCATGTCCGGCGGCAGCGGCGAACAGGCCCTGCTCAGTTCCGCCTGCGCTCAGATGCATCATTTCTACGGCCTTCCAGGCGGTGCGGCGGCGGGTATTGCCGACAGCAAGCTTCCTGACATGCAGGCCGGCTGGGAACAGGGCATCAGCAATGTCATGGCGGGACTGTCCGGTCTCAACATGGTTTATGAGGCCGTTGGCATGCACGCCTCGCTGTTGGGCTTCTGCAAGGAATCCCTGGTGCTCGGCAATGACATGCTCGGCCAGGTCCTGCGCTGTGTGCGCGGGATCGAGGTCAAGGACGAATTCGTCGATATCGACGTCATCCGGTCCGTCGTCCTGGAAGGTCCCGGCCATTACCTCGGCCACGACCAGACGCTGCAGCTGATGCAGAGCGAGTACATCTATCCAGATCTCGCTGATCGCACGAGCCCGAAGGAATGGCAAGAACGCGGGCGGCCGATGCTGCTTGACAGCGCTCAGGACAAAATCCGCCAGATACTGTCGGCGGACGGACACACATTCGATGACGCCACCGACGCAGCCCTGCATGCCGCCCAGCCGCTGTCAGACCTTGTCAGACCCTGAAACCCGAACTTACGCGCAAACAAACAGAAAGAGTAAAAAGTGACACCGCCATCAAAAGCCCGCGTCGTTGTTATCGGTGGAGGCGTGGTTGGATGTTCCGTCGCCTATCACCTGACCAAGAAAGGCTGGACCGATGTTGTCCTGCTAGAGCGGAAGCAGCTGACGTCGGGGACGACGTGGCATGCCGCAGGACTGATCGCGCAGCTGCGGGCGACGGAGAACATGACCCGGCTGGCCAAGTACAGCCAGGAGCTCTATGGCAGCCTGGAGGCCGAGACAGAGGTTGCCACCGGGTTCCGGCGGTGCGGCTCGATAACGGTCGCTCTGACCGAGGAGCGCAAGGAAGAGATCTTCCGGCAGGCTTCGATGGCACGCGCCTTCGGTGTCCAGGTCGAGGAGATCACACCGGACGAGGTCAAGGCCCGCTACGCGCATCTGAACACCGAGGATGTCGTGGCCGGGGTCTACCTGCCGCTGGACGGTCAGGGCGATCCCGCCAACATCGCCCTCGCACTGGCAAAAGGCGCGCGCATGGGCGGTGCCAAGGTCATGGAACGGGTGAAGGTGACCGGGCTGGTGAAGTCCGGAAAGCGGGTCACCGGCGTTGAGTGGCAAACCGCCGACGGTACCGGCACGATCGAATGCGATCACGTGGTCAACTGCGCCGGAATGTGGGGCCATGAGCTCGGGCGCATGGCCGGGGTCAATGTGCCCCTTCACGCCTGCGAGCACTTTTATATCGTCACCGAAAACGTTCCCGGCCTGACCCAGCTGCCGGTGCTGCGGGTGCCGGACGAATGCGCCTACTACAAGGAGGACGCCGGCAAGATATTGCTTGGTGCCTTTGAGCCCAATGCCAAGCCCTGGGGCATGAACGGCATTGCGGACGATTTCGAGTTCGATCAGCTGCCGGAGGATTTCGATCATTTCGAGCCGATCCTGGAGGCGGCCGTGAACCGGTTGCCGCTTCTGGCCGAAACGGGAATTCACACCTTCTTCAACGGCCCGGAAAGCTTCACGCCGGACGATGCCTATCACCTGGGCCTTGCACCCGAGCTCGACAATTTCTGGGTCGCCGCTGGTTTCAACTCCATCGGCATCCAGTCTGCCGGCGGGGCCGGAATGGCGCTCGCGGAGTGGATGGATGCGGGCGAAAAACCCTTCGATCTCGGCGATGTCGACATCTCGCGCATGCAGCCGTTTCAGGGCAACCGGCACTACCTGTTCGAACGTTCCAAGGAAACGCTCGGACTTCTTTACGCCGACCACTTCCCCTATCGCCAGAAGGCCACGGCAAGAGGCGTGCGCAGAACGCCGTTCCACGAACACCTGAAGGCAAACGGGGCGGTTTTCGGCGAGCTTGCCGGATGGGAGCGCGCCAACTGGTTTGCCGATGACGGCCAGGAACGCGAATACCGGTACAGCTGGAAACGGCAGAACTGGTTTGAAAACGCGGCCCGCGAACACAGCGCGGTTCGCGAGAATGTCGGCATCTACGACATGTCCTCCTTCGGCAAGATCCGGATCGAGGGCCCTGATGCGGAAACCTTCCTGAACCATGTCGGCGGCGGCGATTATTCCGTTCCTGTCGGCAAGATCGTCTACACGCAATTGCTCAACGACCGGGGCGGCATCGAAGCCGATGTGACCATCACACGTCTGTCGGAAAGCGCCTATCTGATGGTGACACCCGCCGCGACGCGGCTGGCGGACGAGACCTGGCTTCGGCGCCATGTGGGCGACCACAGGGTCGCGATCACCGATATTACCGCAGGCGAAGCCGTGCTGGCGGTCATGGGGCCAAACTCCCGGGCGCTGCTGCAGAAAGTTTCGCCCAATGATTTCAGCAACGCGACAAATCCGTTCGGCACGGCCCAGGAGATCGAGATCGGCATGGGCCTCGCCCGCGTGCACCGGGTCACCTATGTCGGCGAACTCGGCTGGGAACTCTACATCTCATCCGATATGGCAGGCCATGTCTTCGAGGTCCTGCACGAAGCGGGACAGGATCTCGATGCGAAACTGTGCGGCATGCACATGATGGACTCCTGCCGGATCGAAAAAGGCTTCCGGCATTTCGGCCACGACATCACCTGCGAAGACCACGTTCTGGAAGCGGGGCTCGGTTTCGCGGTCAAACGCGACAAGCCCGACTTCATCGGCCGGGACGCTGTTTTGCGCAAACGCGAGGCCGGGCTCGACAAGCGCCTCGTCCAGTTCCGCCTGACGGAGCCGGAACCGCTTCTCTATCACGCGGAGCCGATCCTTCGGAACGGCGACGTCGTCGGCTTCCTCAGCAGCGGCAATTACGGGCATACGCTCGGGGGGGGCGTGGGTCTGGGCTATGTGCCCTGCCACGGTGAAACCGCCGAGCAGGTGCTCAGCTCCACCTACGAGATCGAGGTCGCCGGGACCCGTGTGAAGGCGGAAGCGTCGCTCAAACCGCTCTACGACCCGAAATCGGAGCGGGTAAAGGTGTAGCCTTGAAGCCGCAGCCGATCTTTTTTGCCCGTCTACGCGATCCCTGAAGACGGAATAGATCGATCAGAATTTAATTTTTTGAGACCTATTGTCTCAATTTTTTAAATCCGTTAACAATAATCCCGCGTTGCGCGGGAGGAGCTTTGGCGCAACCTGGTCTTATTGTGTCTCACAAACTGGCCCTAAGCGAGCAGTAACAAGTCGAGTTAAATCGCGTCACAATGCAGCATCTGCAAGACACGATTTTCTTGAATTCACGGGAGTATTCGACATGAAAATGACGACTGAGGAAGCATTCGTCAAAGTGCTTCAGGCGCACGGAATTGAGCACGCGTTTGGCATTATCGGCTCCGCATTCATGCCGATCTCCGACCTGTTTCCGGAAGCCGGTATCAAGTTCTGGGACTGTGCCCACGAGGGTTCCGGCGGAATGATGGCCGACGGCTACACGCGTGCCACGGGCAAGGTCAGCATGATGATCGCGCAGAACGGGCCCGGGATCACCAACTTCGTCACTGCCGTCAAGACCGCCTACTGGAACCACACGCCGCTTCTTCTGGTAACGCCGCAGGCCGCCAACAAGACGCTGGGACAGGGCGGTTTCCAGGAAGTCGAACAGATGGCCCTGTTCAACGACATGGTCGCCTATCAGGAAGAGGTCCGTGATCCGAGCCGCGTCGCCGAAGTGCTGAACCGGGTGATCCTGCAAGCCAAGCGTGCCAGCGCTCCGGCACAGATCAACATGCCGCGCGACTTCTGGACCCAGGTCATCGACATCAACCTGCCAGCGATCGTCGAGTTCGAGCGCCCCTCCGGCGGCGAAAGCGCGATCCAGGAAGCTGCTGACCTTCTGAGTAATGCCAAGTTCCCGGTGATCCTCAACGGGGCCGGCGTCGTGATCGGCGGGGCGATCGAGGCCTCCATGGACCTCGCCGAACGGCTGGACGCCCCGGTATGCTGCGGCTACCAGCACAATGACGCGTTCCCGGGCTCCCACCGCCTGTTCGCCGGCCCGCTCGGCTATAACGGCTCGAAGGCCGGCATGGAACTGATTTCCAAGGCCGATGTCGTTCTTGCGCTCGGCACACGGCTCAACCCGTTTTCGACGCTGCCGGGCTACGGCATCGACTACTGGCCGAAAGACGCCAAGATCATTCAGGTCGACATCAATCCCGACCGGATCGGGCTGACCAAGCCCGTCAGTGTCGGAGTGGTCGGTGATGCCAAGAAAGTGGCGGAAACGCTGCTTGAAAGGCTGGCGCCAAGCGCCGGC
>JBCDEN010000499.1:0-3797 GCA_039179715.1 Pseudomonadota bacterium | reverse complement strand
CCGCGCGCCAGGCGTTCCCGAAACGCCTTGTTGATTTCGTGGTTCATCATCTTCGCGAACTCCGGTTGGGTTGCTCTGTGCTCCTCACTAAGCCGGGCCCTGCCGGTTGGCAAGCAGTGGCGGGAAGCGTTCTGTCAGATGAAATGCTCAGTCGGTTGTCATGAGGCTCTTGGCGAGGCTCTCCAGAAGCGGGATCGCGTTGGCGCGCGCCTCTTCGTCAAACCGGGTGGCGAGGCCGGAGACGGTGAGCGCGCCGGCAAGCTCACCGGTGTTTTTGAAGACCGGTGTCGAAACAGAGGAAATGTTGGGATTGGTCTGGCCGACCGTGCTGACCGTGCCGTTCCTGTTGAAGTGTCCGAGATCGCCGACGTCGTCCCCGGAAAAGTGGCGCAGAACCAGGCCGGATGCGCCCGTCGAGAGCTTCAGACGCATGCCTTCCTCGACGTGGAAGCGCAGCAGATTTGGAGAATTTTCCCTGTATAAACAAACGCGTTCATTGCCAACACGGACGTAGAACGAGGCCGTTTCGCCGGTTGCCTCGGCCAAGATCCGGAGCGAGGGGGCAACGTGTTCCCGCTTGGTAAAATCCCGCTTGAAGATCAGCCCGAGACGCCAGACACTCGGCCCGACGCTGTAGCGGCCATCCTCGTCCCGCTGGACGAAACCGTAGATCTGCATGGAATTCGTAAGACGCAGGATGGTGCTCTTGTGCAACCCGGTTTCCTCCGCGATTTCCGCCAGTGTCATGGTGGGTTTCTGTGTCGAGAAGGCGCTGAGAATGGACAGCGCTCTTTCAACGGATTCTGTGCGGTTTGCGGCCATGTGCGTTCTGTCAGGTGAAACGATGCAAGAAGCACCTTGCTGCAATCGCCGCGGACTGTCTAGCCTTGAACCAAATGAGGAGAGGCAAAGTGCGTACCCATCCGATCGCAAATACACCCTTTTACGCGGCCGACTACCGGGCCATTCTGGGCGACAAATACCACAGCCTGCCGTATTCCCTTCGTCTTCTGGCCGAAAATGCCGCGCGTCATTCGCCTGACGGTGCGGCGGCGCGCAACGTACTTGCGCGCAACGGCGAGGCCGTTCCCTTCCGCCCGGCAAGACTTCTCCTGCATGACATGCTGGGGATCCCGGCGCTGATCGACATCATGGCGATGCGCAACCTGCTCGAGGAGCAGGGCGGCGATCCGCTCAGCGTCGACATGAGCCTGCCCGTCGATCTCGTGATCGATCACTCCATGTCGATCAACCACTGGGCGGACCGGTTTGCCCTGCAAAAGAACATGGACCGCGAATTCGAGGTGAACCGGGAACGCTTTGCTTTCCTGAAAGCGTGCGAGGCCCGGTTCCCGCGCCTGCGCGTCATGCCGCCCGGCGGCGGTATCTGCCACCAGGTCAACCTCGAATATCTTGGCCAAACCGTCCTGCCGTCCAACGAAGACTCCTGCCTGCTCATCCCGGATTCCTGCCTCGGAACCGACAGCCACACGCCGATGATCAATGCGCTCGGCATCATGGGTTGGGGTGTCGGGGGCCTTGAGGCCGAGGCGGTGCTGTTCGGCGAGACGACACCTGTCAACGTTCCGCGCGTGATCGGTCTGGAAATCAGCGGAGCCCCCTCCGCAGACATCATGGCGACCGATATCGCGCTGGTGATCGCGGAACGACTGCGCGCGCTCGGCGTCGTCGACACGTTTGTCGAACTTTTCGGTCGCGGATACGGAGCGCTCAGCGTTGCCGATCGCGCGACCATTGCAAACATGGCGCCCGAATACGGGTCCACGATGGTTTTCTGTCCCGTCGACGAGCGCACGACAGCCTACCTGCGCGACACGGGCCGCGGTGATGCGGCCGCCACAGCCCAGATGTACTGCAAGGCGCAGGATCTTTGGGTCACAGAAGTGGATCCGGCGATCGAATATGACGAAGTGGTCC
Organism: Pseudomonadota bacterium; assembly: GCA_039179715.1. Lineage (GTDB taxonomy): Bacteria > Pseudomonadota > Alphaproteobacteria > Rhizobiales > Stappiaceae > Roseibium. Next base: position 1,859 of record JBCDEN010000499.1, on the reverse strand, counting down.
ATCTCGATCTCGGCAGCATCGGCCGTTCGGTGTCAGGGCCATCGCGCCCCGAACAGCGCATCGATCTGGCGAAGGCCAGCGACCGGCTGAAGCTGGAAGGTGAAACCGTGCGCCGTGTCAGCGTGCCAGACAAGGACCACGACATTGGCGACGGCGATGTAATCATTGCCGCGATCACGAGCTGCACGAACACGGCCAATCCCCGCAACATGGTCACGGCGGCGCTGATGGCGCGCAACGCTGTCGCGCGTGGCCTCAAGGTGCCTGCGCACGTCAAGACGTCCCTTGCCCCCGGATCCAGGGTGGTTGCCGGGTATCTCCAAAAAAGCGGGTTACAGACGTCGCTTGACGCGCTCGGCTTCGAAGTGGCCGCGTTTTCCTGTTCAACCTGCAACGGGATGTCCGGACCGCTCGACCCGGCACATGAAACGGCCATCAAAAAAAACGATATCAAGGGTGTTGCGGTCCTGTCCGGCAACCGGAACTTCGCCGGACGCATACATCCGCTTGCGTCCCGCAACATGATCGCCTCACCGCCGCTTGTTGTTGCCTATGCGCTGATGGGAACGATCCTGAAGGACATCACGACAGAGCCGCTCGGCATCGACAAAGGTGGCAATCCGGTGATGCTGTCGGATCTCTGGCCGAATGCGGACGAGGTGACGGGAATCGTTAAAACCTTCGTGACGCCGGAAGAATTCAGCACGAACTATGCGGCGATCAGCGATGTGAATACCCACTGGAACGCTCTGGAAGCCGGACACGGGACCTATGAATGGGTGCCGTCGAGCTATATCTCGTTTCCGCCGTTCGTGCGCGAAATCGAAAGCACGACACCGGCGATCGACAGCCTCAAGGGGTTGCGTCCGCTGGTCATTCTCGGCGACAGCGTCACCACGGACCACATTTCGCCGTCCGGTATCATCACCCCTGAATCGGAAGCCGGGCAGTTCCTGCAGAAGCTGGGCGTCTCGCCGCGGGACTTCAATTCCTTCGGCACCCGGCGCGGCTGTTCGGATGTGGTGGTGCGCTCGACCTACGCAAATTACCGCCTGCGCAACGAGATGACACCAGACAAGGAAGGGTCCTGGACCCGGATTGAACCGGACGGAGAGGTCACTTCGATCTACAAGGCGATCGAAACCTATCTTGAGCGGGAACAGAAACTTGTCGTTATCGGCGGCAAGGAATATGGCTGCGGCTCGTCCCGCGATACGGCTGCGAAAGCGCCCTGGCTTGCCGGTGTCCGCGCGGTGATCGTTGAGAGCTTCGAACGCATTCACCGGTCCAATCTTGTCAATATGGGAATTGCGCCTCTGTGTTTCCCGAAAGGCGTGACGCGTCGCACGCTCGGATTGGACGGCAGTGAAACCTACGATATCGATTTCGATGCTGGCCTGACAGGTGCGATGCTCACGGTGCACCGCAAGGACGGCAGCTACGACATGACGCCGCTTGATCTGCGTCTCTATAACGACGGTGAGCGTGCAACGTTTGCTGAAGGCGGTCTCCTGCCGCGCGCGTTCCGCGGCTTTCTTCAAGGAGCAGCCTGATGCCAAACCGCTTGCGCGGAGCCTTCTACCGAGGCGGAACATCCAAGGCGGTTGTCTTTAACGGCGCGGACCTGCCGGAAGGAACGGCGGTGCGTGACCGGATCTTCCTGCATGTGCTCGGCAGTCCCGATGCCTATGGCCGTCAGCTGAACGGAATGGGCGGCGGCCTTTCGTCGCTCTCCAAGGTGGTGATTGTCGAGCCGTCCGATCGCGAGGATGCAGATGTCGACTACACGTTCGTGCAGATTGCTGTTGACGAACCGTTGGCCGACTACGGGTCGGCCTGCGGCAACATGGCGAGCTGTG
>JBCDEN010000182.1:0-7129 GCA_039179715.1 Pseudomonadota bacterium | reverse complement strand
GATCGACCAGTTGAAGCGGCACACCAGCTGATCCGTCGTGAGATTTTCAAACAGCCGCTGAACCACCTGCCCCATGCGCGCGCCGTTAAAGTCGGGCACACCCTCATGGATACCGGGCATGGACCGTCCGATTTTTTCCGAAAGGCGCCAGGACGAGGGGAAACACACAGACGCGGCGACGAGCCGGTAACCGTCCGGTCCCTTGCGCATGACGACAAGGTCTTCCTGCACCAGCCTGGAGGCGGTCAGCAAAGCCGGGTGCTTGCCAAGCACAACCCTGCGCCCGGACCCGGTGATCGTCGCCGCGCCGGGCTCAAATGTATGCGTTTGACCGTGAAACCGCTCAAGGTTTTCCGCAACCAGATCCAGAACTTCACGCTGCGCTTCCCGAGTACCCTCCTCGGCGCGGAACACCGCTGTCAGATCCTGCGCAAAAAGCCGTTCCTTTTCCGCCAGATGCGCGTCAAGAAACCGGTCCGGCTCCAGCCAGACATCCTCGCCGATCGGCTTCAGTCCGACCGTAAAAGGCCGGGTCGAGCCGTCATAGGGACGATGCCGGAACGGTGGGTCTGTCGGCATGGGCATTCGCGCGCGATCCGTTTACCTCACGCCTTGTCCAGCTCTTCGAGCTCATCGATGATCCGTTCGATGACGGAAAGACCCTTTTTCCAGAAGTCCGGGTCGGTGGCGCTCAGTCCGAACGGTGCCAACAGGTCGGAATGATGCTTGGTGCCGCCTGCTTTCAGAAGCTCGAAATACTTCTCCTGAAATCCGCTTTCGGCATCTTCGTAGACCGCGAACAGCGAATTCACCAGGCAATCGCCGAACGCATAAGCATAGACATAGAACGGCGAGTGGATGAAATGCGGGATGTAGGTCCAGAAGGTTTCGTAGCCCTCGTTCAGCTTGATTGCGGGACCAAGGCTCTCGCCCTGAACGGACATCCACAATTCACCGATCTTGTCGGCGGTCAGCTCCCCGTTGCGGCGTTCCGTGTGGACCTTGCGCTCGAAGCTGTAGAAGGCGATCTGCCTGACAACCGTGTTGATCATGTCCTCGGCCTTGGACGCCAGCATGATCTTGCGGGTCCGCGGATTGTCCGCCTTTGCCAGCAACGACTTGAACGTCAGCATTTCGCCGAAGACGCTGGCGGTCTCTGCAAGCGTCAGGGGGGTCGGCGCCATCAGCGGGCCGTTGTGCCCGGCCAGAACCTGGTGCACGCCATGCCCAAGCTCGTGCGCGAGCGTCATCACGTCACGGATCTTGCCCTGGTAGTTGACCAGAACATAGGGATGGGCGCTTGGCACCGTGGGGTGCGCAAATGCGCCCGGAGCCTTTCCGGATCGGGCAGGCGCGTCGATCCAGCCCCTTTCGAAGAACCGTCCGGCTATTTCCGACATCTCCGGCGAAAAGGCGTCATAGGCGGCCAACACCGTCTGCTGCGCTTCATCCCAGGGAATGACCCGTGTGTCTGCGTCCGGAAGCGGCGCATTGCGGTCCCAGCTGTTTAGCTGCTCCGTTCCGAGCCACCCTGCCTTGAGCTTGTAATAGCGGTGGGAAAGCCGCGGATAGGCATCGCGGACAGCGGCAACGAGCGCGTCAACGACATCCCGTTCCACCCGGTTGGCCAGGTGCCTGCTGTCGGCAATGTCCTTGAAGTTCCGCCAGCGATCGGAAATTTCCTTGTCCTTCGCCAGCGTGTTCGTGATCAGCGCAAACGTTCTCAGGTTTTCCGAGAACGTCTCGTTCAAAGCCTGAAACGCCTGCCGGCGCTTGTCCGCAGACGGGTCGACCAGAAGATTGAGGGCCGGTTCGATCGCAAGCTTGTCGCCGTCGATATTGAAGGTGAGCGCGGCCATCGTCTCATCGAAAAGCCGGTTCCAGGCATTGCTTCCCGTCACCGATTTTTCGTGGAAGAGCTGCTCGACACGATCTTCCAGCTGATAGGGCTTGCCCTTGCGCAGGTCTTCGATCCAGGGCCGGTAATGCTGGAGTTGCGCGTCGTTCAGCGCAGCGTCCATCACCCCGTCATCGACCGTGTTCAGCTCAAGACCGAAAAACAAAAGGTGGGAACTCGCCGTCGTGATCTGTTCCTGAACATCGCCATAGAATTTCTGTGCCGCAGGGTCGATCGTGTTCCCGGCATAGACGAGACCGGCGAACGAAATCAGCCGTCCCATGAGATCTTCCAGGTCTTCATAAGCGCGGATCGCCGTCACCAGCGCGGACACGTTGTCTTTCGCCAGCTCTTCCAGACGGCCCTTGTAGGAAGCCTCGAAGGTCTTCGCGCGTTCCAGGCTCTCCTTAAGGTCCCGCTCGATCTCGGGGGCATCCATGGCGGCATAGAGATCGGTGAGATCCCATTCCGGCAAGGCGCCAAGATCAGCGGATCCGGCAGAGCGAGGAGCGTGGACAGGGTGCGGAAGCGGCATTTTCAACTCCGGTGAGAAACTGCCCCGGCGGGCAGCAAAGGTGTGCTTTTCCGATATGTAGGACGCCCGGCCATCGCCGTGCAATTCGGAAAACCGAAATTTTTAGGATGGCAGGGACGATTTATTTACCCGATTGCGACCACAATGGTTCGAAACGAGACAAATTCAAGTGAACTGAACCGGCCCATGCAAGCAACCAGTGGTAAAATTCTCATAGTCGACGACGATCCGATTCAGCGCCGGCTTCTGGAAGAAGCGGTGAAGAAATTCGGCTATCGCTCCAAAACGGCGGAAAACGGCGTCGAGGCGATGCGGATCATGAACGGTCCGGAGGCCAGCGAGATCGACCTCATCATTCTGGACATGGTCATGCCGGAACTGGACGGCATGGGTGTCCTGGAGCAGTTGCGCAGCAACAAGAATGCGACACCGGTCATTGTTCAGACAGGCCATGGCGGCATAGACACCGTGGTCAGCGTCATGAATGCGGGCGCTCAGGACTTTGTCGTCAAACCCGTCGCGCCTGAGCGCCTCAATGTCTCGATCCGGAACCTGTTGAAGACATCCGCGCTCGAAGATGAAATCACGCGGTTCAGGAAGCAGGCGTCCGGAACGCTGACCTTCGCGGACATCATCACCCATTCCGCGGCAATGGAGCGCGTGATCAGTCTCGGCAAACGAGCGGCTGCCTCCAACATTCCGATCCTGATCGAAGGCGAGAGCGGTGTCGGCAAGGAGATGATCGCGAGCGCGATCCAGGGCTCCAGCGACCGCAGATCCAAACCTCTTGTCGCGGTAAACTGCGGTGCCATCGCCGAAAATCTTGTCGAATCCATCCTGTTCGGACACGAGAAAGGCGCGTTTACCGGCGCGGTCGACAAGCATGTCGGCAAGTTCCAGGAAGCCCATGGCGGAACGCTTTTCCTCGATGAGGTCGGTGAACTGCCGCAGGATGTCCAGGTCAAGCTGCTGCGAGCGATTCAGGAAAACGAAATCGATCCGATCGGCGCCCGCCGACCCGTCAAGGTGGATTTCCGTCTCATTTCAGCCACCAACCGCCGGCTGATCGATCAGGTCAAGGAAGGGGCTTTCCGCGAAGACCTTTACTACCGGCTCAACGTCTTTCCGGTCTGGATTCCACCCCTGCGCGACCGGCGCGAGGATATCCCGGCTCTGACCCGCCACTTCCTCGCACGTTTTGCGGCCGAAGAGGGAAAACCTCACGTCGCAGGCGTCAGAAGCGACACCGTGGCAATGCTTCAGGACTACCATTGGCCGGGCAACATCCGGCAGCTGGAAAACGCCGTATTCAGGGCCGTCGTGCTGTGTGACGGCGCTCAGCTCACGATCAACGATTTCCCGCAGGTGGCCGCCGCGGTCGACCAACCGGTCACCGAAGCCGTTGCACCGCCCAAAGCAGAAAGCGTGATCAGTGAGCCCGTTGCCAGTCAGCCTGCCTCGGCGGCCTCGGTCGAGCCACAGCCAGCCGACGCAGCGGGTGTGTCTGCCTCGCCCGCCGGGTTCGAGTTCGCTGCTCCCTTCGGCTTCATGCGCAACCTCGACCACGAGGGTCACGTCAGAAAACTTACCGACATCGAGGAAGAGTTGATTCGAGCTGCCATCAATCACTATTCCGGCCGCATGACCGAGGTGGCCAAACGCCTTGGCATCGGCCGGTCCACACTTTATCGCAAGCTCAAGGAATACGGTCTGGAAGACGCCGACAAGAATGCCGCAGCCTGAATCGCGTCAAGATTCAGGCACCAACTGTCAAATGGACGATTTTTTGACGCATTCTGCCCTTATCCAGCCCTCTTGCAGGGTTTTTTCCGGATTGCGGGCGCCACGTTGCATTTATGCTACGATTTCCAGGCAAGCGGATTTAGGGTAAAAACTTCTTAACTTGCAGCGGTTAGTGTTTGGTTCCTGCTGGGGAGCAAGGGATGGGCGTGAGCCCTCAAAAAAACGGCGAGATAGAGATTGCGTAACCGATTTTTTGATTTCGGCGCCGTCGATTGGCTGAAGCGAACAGCGAGGGTCGCAGTTGCATGCGTGATCACGCTTGCCTGCATCACCACGATTGCCCATGCACAGACCCGAACCCTGAAGCTCTACAACACCCACACAAAAGAGCGTGTCTCCATCACGTTCAAGAAAAACGGCCGTTACATTCCGTCCGGCTTGCGCGAGGTCAACCGTTTTCTGCGCGACTGGCGCCGCAACGAGATCACCAAGATCGACCCGGAGCTTCTCGACCTGATCTGGGAAGTCTACCGCGAGGTTCGCGCCAGGGACTACATTTACGTCGTATCAAGTTACCGCTCGCCTGCGACCAACAACATGCTGCGCAAGCGCTCAAGGGGTGTCGCAAAGAACAGCCAGCATACGCTCGGCAAGGCGATGGATTTCTATATTCCGGGAGTGAACCTGGCGAAGCTGCGCGCAGCCGGGCTGCGCAAGCAGATCGGTGGTGTCGGCTATTATCCCCGGTCCGGGTCACCTTTCGTGCATATGGATACCGGCCGCGTCCGCCACTGGCCGAAGATGAGCAGATCGCAGCTGGCAAAGGTCTTCCCGAGTGGCAAGACGCTGCATATCCCCTCGGACGGCAAGCCGATGAAGGGCTACAAGCTGGCACTCGCTGAATCCAAATCCGGAAAGCGCCGTTCGATCACCAAGCCGACGATCGTTGCGTCCGGCAGAAACGAAAACTCGGCCAATCGCGGCCTCAATACCCGGGACCAGAGCCTGACGGAACCCGGCAAACCGATCCAGACGGCGTCCACCAGAGAACGACCCGCTTCGGCGGAAAGCAGCGGCGGCGGCCTCTTTGCGGGCCTCTTCAGGGGCGGATCCAGAAACGACGATCGGGCGAAGCAGAGCGGCACGGCCAGCAGCAGAACGGCAACGCGTGTCTCGCCGGTGGTCAAGAACCCGCCGATCCCGGCACCGAAATTCAAGGCAACACCGCCGGAGGCGGCTCCGGAAGTCCTGCTTGCGAGTGCGGCGCCCGGGGCCAAGCCCGCACCTGCCGGGCCGGTTCCGCCGCAAGCCATCGCAACGGCACCTCCCAACACGCTGGATGCTCAACGATTTGCGCTTGAGAGCGGCCAAACGGTGGCCTCCAACGATGCAATCGACTCCCGCTTCCAGGTCGCCGCCCTGCCCGGCCAGAAACCGGACACGGGCCTGAGTGAAGCGGCGAAGGTCGCTGCAGCACAACTCGGCATCGACGCGACCGCCGCACCAACCGCCGCGCCAACCGTGACACCGCAGACCAACGATCCCGTTGCCGCGATCGCCGCCGCCACGGGAACCGCGGCCCCCTTCCCCGCACCGGCACCGCGCCCGGAAGCAACGCTGGCCTATGCGTCTGCAACCGCGATACCGCCTGTCCTCAACAGGTCGCTCAGGACAAACGCGGCTTCGCAGCAGCGGCAGTCTGACGCCACCCAGGGTCAGTCGGCACAAGGTGGCAATGCGCCGGTTCGCGCCCAGCCCTCACTCTCCGGCCGCATCCCCCGCGATCAGATCATCGATCCGATGGCAGGCTTTGCAAGTCTGCCGGACAAATCCGAACCGACGCTGCTGTCGGGTGCCGGAACGACGCGGCACCAGAAATTCGCACTGCTCAGCCACCCGAACCAGCGCCAGCTGAAAAACGTGATGATGCCGGGCAACCGCTTCGTCTCGGCAAGTTTCGAAGACACGCCTTACGGCGCGCTTCGTACGGATCGTTTTGATGGTCCCGCGATCGTGGTACTGCCCGTTCGCTTCGCGCGGTAACCCTTCGGGAAAACTCTGGGCGAAAAATCAAAAGAGCGGCTCGATGGCCGCTCTTTTTTTGTGGATGCGCGCTTAAAGCGAAGGCTCAGCTTTCAGGCTCTGCAGCACCGGCCATGCCCAGCGCATGCATGTAGAGGTCGAGAACGGCCTCTTCCTCTTCGCGCTCGTGCGGCTGCTTCTTGCGCAGCGACACAACCTTGCGCAGGATCTTGACATCGTAACCGTTGCCCTTGGCTTCGGCATAGACGTCCTTGATGTCGTCGGCGATGACTTTCTTTTCTTCTTCCAAACGCTCGATGCGTTCAACAAACGCCCGCAGCTGATCTGCTGCAACTCCACCCGGATCGGACATGAATTCTGGTCTCCTTTTTCATTCTTTTTAATGGCTCAAGAAGCCGGATCCGGGCGAAGGCTGCCCACCCGGACATTGACGTAAATACGGCTGGCTATCCCGGTGTCTGTCAGACACGCAACGGAGCCGGCGTGTTAGGTGATGGACCCATAAATGAGGACGAAAGGGTTTGAAGCGGCTTGCTTCTCGTCAAGGAGCGGAAGCGCAGGAAATGTGGCGCATTTTCAAGCCTTTCGCAACGCGGAGGAGGCGCAAGCCGGTCAAATCCGAAGGACACGGAAATGGCTTCATCCCGTGGCGTCAGTGTGCTTGACCGGGCAGGAAGCCCGCTCCGCACACCCTTCCTAACGGGATTTCGCCATTTCGCATGCCATTTCAGTCTCATTTATGGGTCCATCACCTAGTGTTCTGGTTTGTTCTTGGCGAGTGGAAAGACAAATACCAGACCGAGGCGACGGCCGAGCAGAAAGCCGCATTCGACAAGAACAAACCGGAACACTAGGTGATGGACCCATAAATGAGACTGAAATGGCATGCGAAATGGCGAGATCCCGTCAGG
>JBCDEN010000361.1:0-4953 GCA_039179715.1 Pseudomonadota bacterium | reverse complement strand
CCTCCGCGTTGCGGAAGGCTTGAAAATGAACCACATTTCCTGCGCTTCCGCTCCTTGACGAGACGCAAGCCGCCTCAAACCATTTCGGCCTCATTTATGGGTCCATCACCTAGACGGCGGCAGAGTGGCGCGCTTTGCCGCTGGCCTGGCTCTCGGCGAGATAGGCGTCGAACGCGGCTGCCGCCAGCCGGACATAGGGGCGTCCCTCATCGGTGACGCTCACCCTGGCCTTGCCGGTACCGTCGAGATCCAGCGTCACCAGCCCGTCGGCCACAAGATCCTCCAGCCCATCGAAGGCATTGCTGACATGCGCGACGGAAAGTCCGAACCGCGCGCAGGCCGATCCAAGGTCACACGCGTAACTGGTCATCAGGTCTTCGATGATCTGTCCGCGCAACCTGTCGTCCACCGTCAGCGCAAGCCCTTTCGAAACCGGCAACCTGCCGGCAAGGATGCTGCGGCGCCAGCTGCCGACATCGGACATGTTCTGAACGAAGCCACCTGTCAGCTTGCCGATCGAGGAGACGCCCAAGCCGATGAGCTGTTCACCTTGATCGGTCGTGTAACCCTGAAAGTTCCGTTTCAGCGACCCTTCGAAAAGCGCGACGGCCATGCTGTCATCCGCGCGCGCAAAATGATCCAGGCCGACGGCGACATATCCTGCGCCCAACAACGCACTTCTCGCCAGATTGGCCAATTCCAGCCTTTCAGCAGCTGAGGGCAGGGTTGCCTCGTCGATCAGTCTCTGGTGTTTGCGCATCCAGGGAACATGGGCGTAGCCAAACAGTGCGATCCGGCCCGGCGCGAGCGACAGTGTCTTTTCGATGGTGTCGCGTATGGTTTCCGGTGTTTGCCCCGGCAATCCGTACATGAGATCGAAATTGAGTGCGTCCAGACCGGCGGACTTCAGGAAATCGGATGCCCTTGCGACGGTCTCGAAAGGCTGAATGCGGCCGATTGCCTTTTGTACGTCGGGATCGAAATCCTGAACGCCGAGGCTGGTCCGGTTGATCCCGATCATCGCAAGCGTTTCAGCAAGCTCGGCGGTCACGAATCTCGGGTCGAGTTCGATCGCGTGTTCCAGGTCGGGCGACAGGTCGAACAGGACGCGCATCAGGCCTGTCAGGTCGACAAGGCTCTCACGCGAGAGCAGGCTCGGTGTGCCGCCGCCCCAGTGGATGTGATGAACCGGCCCTGCGTTCTTCAGGTGTTCGCCGACAAGACCGAGTTCCTGACCCAATGTCGCGGCATAGACTTTCAGCGGCGCATCCTTGCGGGTGGCCTTGGTGTGGCAGCCGCAATAATGACAGAGTTCGCGGCAATAGGGCACGTGCAGGTAAAGCGACAGGCTGTCTTGCCGTGTGATTGCCGAAAGCCATTCAGCGTAAATCTGCTCGCTCACGCCGCTGTGGAAATGGGGCGCGGTCGGATAACTGGTGTAGCGCGGCACGTTGCGCAGCGCATAGGAAAGCGGATCTTGTGTCATGAACACATCATTCAGGTGAATGCCGGCAAGAGCCTTGATATTGCTCAAGCCGGCCGTGTGATTCTGGAGAAACAAAGTGATCGACAGCGCTGAAGAGACAGCTTTTGTCGCCGGACCGGGCATCTACAGGCTTCACGGTGCGCCCGACAATGCCAATTTCGTCGTGCGCATGGTCCTTGAGGAACTGGGCACTGACTATGAATTCGTCTCCGTCGACAGGGCTGCGGGTGAGCAGAAGTCGCAGAGATACAGAAAACTCAATCCGCAGGGCCTGATCCCCGTGCTCGAAGTGCCGGGGCAGGACGCGGTGACTTTTGAAACCGGGGCCATCCTCCTGATGCTTTCGGAGCGCCATGGTGCCCTGGCTCCCGCACCGGGTTCTCCGGAGCGCGGCCGGTTCTTGAAGTGGCTGTTCTTTCTCTCCAATACGCTGCATGCGGATTTGCGCATCTCCTTCAAACCGCACCGCTACATCTCCGAAAAAACCTGCATGCCTGATTTGAATTCTGCGCTGCGGACCCGCATCGATACGGGCTTTTCCCTGCTGGAGCAGGAGCTTGTTGCCTGCGGCGGCCCGTTTCTTCTGGGCGAAGATCTCAGTTGCCTTGATTTTTACCTGGCCGCCTGCGCACGCTGGGCACAGATCTACGGCACCTGCGGTCGTTGGTCCGTGGAGCGCAGTCCCCGGTTGCTGGAACTTTTTACGGAACTGGAAGCCCGTCCGTCGGTTCAAAAGGCCTGTGAGCTTGAGCTGATCGAGGGGCCTCCCTTCACGGCGCCCATGCCGGTCGCGTTCGCGCGGGAGACGTGATTATTTAATGTTGATCTATGCAATCAATCATGACGAGGTAAATCAACCAATTTATTAGCCAGTGCCGTATTGGCTCGGGACGCATACGGAACCTATGATTGAAGGAATGATGAACTCGACGGCGGCAAAACTCTTTGTGACAATCCTGCTTGCGGCTGGCGGCGGCATGACATTCTATGTGCTCGGGCTGCCGGCTGCGTGGCTGTCCGGCGCCATGGTCTTCGTTGCCGTGGCAACGCTCGCAGGTGCTCCGACCGTCATGCCGGACCGGGTGCGCGATGCCTTGTTCGTTGTCATTGGCGTCTCGATGGGGGCCGGTGTCCGGCCGGATGTCGTGGAACGGATCGGAGACTGGCCGGTCTCCATGGCGCTGCTGATTGTCGTTGTGGTCTGCGTGACGTTTGCCGGCTACGCGGTCCTTCACTTTGGCGCAAAGTGGTCACGGGAGACGGCGTTTTTTGGCGCGATCCCGGGAGCCCTCAACTACGTGATCGCGCTGGCGACCGACCGGGGTGCGGATCTCCCGCGAATTGCATCGAGCCAGTCGCTGCGTCTTTTCGTGCTCGTTGCAATCCTGCCCTTCGCGGTGGTCTCCACCAGCGGGACCCTGGAAGGCGAGGGCGGCGTGCTGGAGGTGTCCACCTGGTTCGAAATCATCATCGGTCTGCCCCTGTGCCTGTTCGCCAGCCTTATTGCGCAGAAACTCAACGTACCGGGCGGGCTGATGACGGGAGCCTTTTTCATGAGCGCCGGGCTGAATGCATCCGGCGCCTGGACGCTGATCCTTCCGGCATATTTCGTCGTGCCCTGTTTCGTCATGATGGGTGCGATGATCGGGTGCCGTTTCGCCAACATGACGATCCGCCAGTTCGTCAGTGTTCTCGGCGCGTCTATCGCAGCGTTCAGCGCCGCCTTTCTGATGTCTATCCTGGGCGCGCTGATCATCTCTTCGCTGGTGGATATTCCCTTCGGACAGGCGCTGCTCGCCTATGCGCCCGGCGGACTTGAAGTCATGACGCTGCTGGCGTTCATGCTCGATCTGGATCCGGCTTTCGTTGCCGCTCACCAGATTGCAAGGTTTACCGGGATGGTGCTGTTGCTGCCGCTGATCACGGCGCTGGTTCTTGGAAGGAACAAGACGGAACGGTCATAGAAAAAGCCGGGGACAGGCGCCCCCGGCTTTCCGGTCGTGTTCAAGGAGCGTGGCTCAGGCTGCGGAATCAAGAGCGCGCTCTTCGAGCTGCATCCTCAGATCCGCAATGTGATCCAGGTTCAGCGGGAACTGCAGCGTCGTGGTATCGTCTTCGCCGACCGCAACGCGTGCCTCGATCGGTGTGGAGAGCTCGGTGCATTCGAAAGTGACGCGCGTGCCGGGCATGACGCCGAGCCGCACATTGACGATGCAGTTTGCCGACGAGATCTTCACCGTGCTTGCTGCGACCTGCTTGTCGCCGATCGTCAGCGTTGCCGGCCAGTTGACGTCATAGATCCGGTAGGTCTCGTCGTCGCCGCGGTTGCCGATTGCATCGAGGAAGGTTTCCACCTCGTCGCCCAGAAGCACGGCTTCGTCATAGACAATCGAGCTGCCGTCCTTGACCATCTTGGAGGAACTGGCGGTATCCTCCGAGTTCTGGCGCATCATTGACACGCTGTCGCGCACGCGCGCCGCGCTGCTGGAGACCGTCTCCATGCTGCGGGCGATTTCGGAGGTCGCGCTTTCCTGCTGGGTCACAGAGGAGGCAATGCTGGTGGCGACATCGTTGATCTCGCGGACAGTGCCGTAGATCTCGCCGATGGATTGCTCGGCGCTCTGGGCCGTGCGCTGCACCGCGCCGACCTGGTTGCTGATCTCGCCGGTCGCCCGGGAGGTCTGCGCCGCCAGTTCCTTGACTTCCGAGGCAACGACCGCGAAGCCCTTGCCGGCTTCACCGGCGCGCGCTGCCTCGATCGTCGCGTTCAAGGCAAGCAGGTTGGTCTGATCGGCGATTTCGCGGATCAGGTCGACAACGCTCGTGATCTGGTCGGAAGCGGTGACGAGCTCGGTGAAGTTGGACTTGGTCTCCTCCGCCCGGTCCGAGGCCCGCGCCGCGATTTCCGCCGAGTGATCCGCATTGCGCCGGATTTCCTGGATGGAGGAAATCAGTTCTTCCGCCGCCGAGGAAACGGTTGCCACCATTGAGGAGGTGTCACTGGCTTCCTTGTCGAGCACCGTTGCCTGGTTGGTCGAATTGTCCGACGTCTCGGTCAGCGTTTCCGCGGTTTCCGACATTTCTGTCGAGGATTGGGACATGCGCTGGAAGATGCCGCGAATGGTGTTGCCGAAAATGCCGATCATCTGATCAAGCTCGTCGCGCCGCCGGTTGGTGGTTTCGCGGTTTTTCTCCTGCTGCTCGCGCATCGTCTGGCGCTCGACCAGGCCATCGCGGAATACCATGACCGCGCGGGTCATCTCGGCGATTTCGTCCTTGCCTTTGACCGTTGCGATCTCGGTCTCCAGACGATTATGGGACAGATCGTCCATCGTCCGTGCAAGGCCATTGATCGGCCGGCTGATCATCCGTCCAAGCATGATCGCTGCGGCAAGACCGATGCCAAATCCGCCGATCGTTCCGCCGACCGAAAACAGGATCGAATTCGCGGTTTGCGCATGCACCTT
>JBCDEN010000762.1:0-2201 GCA_039179715.1 Pseudomonadota bacterium | reverse complement strand
GAGATTTTGCCATTTCTGCCGCCAAATCGGCTTCATTTATGGGTCCGTGCCCTATGGTACGGACTCATAAAAGAAGTCAATTTGGTTTGGATCGTTTTGACCAACTGCGGGAAGCGAAAGCGCAGGAAATGTGGTTCATTTTCAAGCTTTTCGCGACGTGGCAGATGGCCAAAACGGCCAAATCCGAAGGACGGAAAAATGGCTGCACCTCGCAGGGTCACCGCGATTGACCGGGCAAAAAGCCCGCTCTGCACACGCTTCCTCCCGAGATTTTGCCATTTCTGCCGCCAAATCGGCTTCATTTATGGGTCCGTGCCCTGGTTTTCAGAACCTGCATGCTTGTGCCTGCCTCATTTCATGTCTCGACAGGGTGCGGCCGGCTGACTAGATTCAGACCATGTTCATCAGCTTCTTCTCCGAACTGAAATCCGCCGGCATACCGGTTTCCCTGCGCGAATACCTGACGCTTATGGAAGCGCTTGAGAAGGATCTCGCCGAGCGCAGCGTGCAGGATTTCTACTATCTGGCGCGGCTGACACTGGTGAAGGACGAGAGCAATCTCGACAAGTTCGACCGGGTGTTCGGCCACGTGTTCAAGGGCCTTGACCTGATGAGCGATGTCCCGGTCACCGACATTCCCGAGGAATGGCTGCGCAAGCTGGCGGAAAAGCACCTGAGCGAAGAGTAAAAGGCGCAGATCGAGGCTCTGGGCGGCTTCGAAATGCTCATGGAAACGCTGCGCGAACGCCTGAAGGAACAGGAGAAACGGCACCAGGGCGGCAACAAGTGGATCGGAACCGCGGGCACCTCGCCTTTCGGCGCCCATGGCTACAATCCGGAAGGCGTGCGCATCGGCCAGAAGGAAAGCCGCCACCGCCGTGCCGTCAAGGTCTGGGACAAGCGGGACTTCAAGGACCTGGATGACACCCAGCTTCTGGGAACGCGGAACATCCAGGTGGCCCTGAAAAGGTTGAGAAACTTCGCCCGCACGGGCGCTGCTGAAGAACTCGATCTCGACGACACGATCCGTTCGACCGCGCACAAAGGGCTGCTCGACATCAAGATGCGGCCCGAACGGCATAATGCGGTGAAAGTGCTGCTCTTCTTTGATATTGGCGGATCGATGGATGATCATATCCGCGTGTGCGAGGAGCTGTTTTCGGCTGCCAGGTCCGAATTCAAGGTGATGGAGCATTTCTACTTCCACAACTGCCTTTACGAATATGTCTGGAAGGAAAACCGCCGGCGGCACACCGAGCGCATCGACACGATGGATGTGCTCCACAAATACCCCTCGGACTACAAGATCATCTTCGTCGGCGATGCCTCCATGAGCCCGTATGAAATTGCCTATGCCGGCGGATCCGTCGAGCATTGGAACGAAGAGGCCGGCGCGGTCTGGATGCAGCGCGTGACGAACCTTTATGGAAGCGCCGTCTGGCTCAATCCCGTGCGTGAGCAACACTGGCACTACACCCATTCCATAAAGATGCTGAACGAACTGCTGGAAGACCGCATGTATCCGATGACGGTCGAAGGCCTCACCGAGGCGATGAAGGAACTGGCGCGATGACGCTCCTTGCAGGACGCACTGAATGACGGGCGAAAACACCGGCGGGGAAGCCCCGAACACCGCACCGATCGATCCGGACAGCCACGCGACGACAACGGGCATGACCGGGCAAGGGTTCTACGATGCCAACTCCACTGCCCAGTGGAATGCCATTGCGGCGGTCCTGCCCCTGCTCGACAGTGCGGCAGCGCAGTTTCCGGTCCAGAGCGACAGCGTGATCACTTTTGCCGACTATGGCTGTTCGGAAGGACGCAATTCCATTGCCGTCATGAACAGAGCGCTGCGCACGGCCCTGCCCCGCACCACGCTGCCGGTCCAGACGGTCCACTCCGATCTTCCGACCAACGACTTTTCGACACTGTTGCGGAACCTGCGCCCGCATGGTCAATCCGTTTTCGGCAGCGACCGGGTATTTTCATCGGCCGTCGGAGGCTCGATGTACGACCAGTTGCGGCCGGACGAAAGCGTTCATCTGGCGACGACCTTCAACGCCATCGGGTTTTTGTCGAAGCGTCCGGTGGCAACGCTGCCGGGCTACATCCTGCCCAACGGACCGAGCGCAGCACGCGGCAACGGGACAGTCACGGGGGAAGAGAAAGCCGCCTTCAGCGAACAGGCCAAGCAAGAT
>JBCDEN010000403.1:0-4571 GCA_039179715.1 Pseudomonadota bacterium | reverse complement strand
GACCGGATTTTCGCCACGCAAATCCGCACTGACCGTCTACATCATGCCTGGCTTTTCCGGTCTCGAACCGCTCATGCAAAAGCTGGGCAAGCACAAGACCGGCCGGTCCTGTCTCTACATCAGGCGATTGTCGGATGTGGATGAGGCCGTGCTGGAGCAGATCGTTGCCAAGGCCTATGCGATCATCAAGGATCGATATCCCGAGTGATCCGGGCTGCAAATCAGGGCAGTGCGTTGAAACCTTCAGTGAAACCGACCAGGTCCACCGGTATGCCGATGCCTTCTTCAGGCGTCTGAAACACAATGAATGTTGCCATACTTCCCGTGCGTAGCGTTTCAAGCAGCGCTTCTTCCAGGATCACTTCCGCGTAACAGCCATCTGAAAAACAACGCACAAAATAGGCGCGTCCGATATCCTTGCCATCAACGTTCAATCCCAGCCCGTTCGGCAGGCAGCGCACGAACCCGGCGCGGCCGATATCCGCATTGTCGACCCGGAGGCCGAGGCCGGAGGGAAGCAGCACGCCGAGAGGCGCCAGAACGCGCAGGATTCTTGCCTGCTTGTCGGCGGTTTTCAGGACGATCACTGAAAGACCGACATTCTCGCGGTCCGAGGCCGTCACGTTCTGAATGAGGGCACATTGTTCGCTGGAGGCTCCCGGAGGAGTATCGCAGCGCATCTGCCAGTCGCCGTGCGAGGAACGGACCTCTCCCTGGGCGCGGGCGGTGACGGTTCCCTGGACGAGGCCGCCAAATACGAGTGCCGCAACGAGACCGGATGCCCAAAAACGCCTTCCGGCATGGCGGTTTCGGCGCGCGAGTGAGGGCGGCTTTATGTGTGTCGACAAGAAATCCTCCGGTCAATCATTGTCTGATCCAGCCGCGGCATACTGGCAAATTTCAGGATGCCGGGCGAATCATGTTTGGGCCCGGCCAGACATTGCCGCATGATGGCGCGCGATTCCAGTCTCACGCGGGCAGGGCGTGCGTTTAGCTGCAGTTTTTGTCAAAAATCGGCGTGTCTTTGACATGTCTCAACGCGATGGTGACCGAATGGGGCGTGAAAAGTGGGAAATTCCGTTGCAGCATGGCGTTTCTTGTGTTTTTTGTGCGGCACGAGGGTGTTGCTTGTGTGATGCGGCAGATCGCCGCTCTGGCAGACAGTAACCATCGCCCTTGATAAGGGTTTATGGTTATAGTCCGGCAATCGGGCGACGTGGT
This sequence comes from Pseudomonadota bacterium, assembly GCA_039179715.1. Taxonomy (GTDB): domain Bacteria; phylum Pseudomonadota; class Alphaproteobacteria; order Rhizobiales; family Stappiaceae; genus Roseibium. The sequence continues at coordinate 3,350 of JBCDEN010000403.1, read as the reverse complement.
TCGGCGAATAGGTCCGGCAGATTCAGGCTTGCGAAGTTCCGCCAAGCCCGTTACTGCCCGACCGGATCGGATCAAACGCGGGTCCGGAATGTATGCATGCGCCGCTGAGCTGCGGCTGAGGGAAGGGAGCGCGGACGTGAAGTCGATCTTCAAGCGTCTCATGACAATGGCCGGTATGGCGGCGACATTTGCCGGGGTGTCCACTGCGGCCCTGGCAGCTGAATCCGGAATGAGGAACTGGCAGCTGGGCTTTCAGGACTCCGTCTCCGGGGTGATGGACGACATCACCTGGTTCAACATGTTCACGCTCGTGATCATTACCGTGATCACGCTGTTCGTTCTGGCCCTATTGGTGATCTGCATCGTGAAATACAGCGCCAAGGCCAACCCGGTGCCCTCGCGCACGTCGCACAACACCATGATCGAGGTCGCCTGGACGGTAATTCCGATCCTGATCCTGGTCGTGATTGCGATCCCGTCTTTCCGGTTGCTCTACAAGCAGCTTGATATCCCGGAATACGAAATGACCGTGAAAGCGATCGGTTACAAGTGGTACTGGGGTTACGAATATACCGACGAAGGCATGGGCGACCTCTATTTCGACAGCTACATGATCGGTGACCCGACGGATGCGGCGAAAACGCTTGCTGACCGTGAAGCCGTTGCTGCGGAGCGCGGCGTAACGCTTGCCGAGGTCCCGCGCCTGCTGGCAGCCGACACCGAAATGGTGGTTCCGGTGGATACGACGGTTCGCGTCCAGGTAACGGCAGAGGACGTGATACACGGCTTCGCAATGCCGTCCATGGGCCTCAAGATCGATGCGATCCCCGGGCGTTTGAACGAAACCTGGTTCCGCGCCCGCACCGAGGGCGTCTATTACGGCCAGTGTTCCGAGCTGTGCGGTGTGAACCACGCATTCATGCCCATCGTGATCAGGGTTGTTTCGAAGGAACAGTATCAGGCCTGGGCCGCTGCCGCGCAGGACGATCTTGACGAGGCCAACAAACAGCTGCTGGCTTCGATCAACGAAGAAAAGAAGCTTGCGGACGCCAAGCGTGAGGACATTTCCGTCGCCGCGAACTGACGCGGCGGCCACCGGTTGACCGGCGAGGCGCGATGAGACGCAGCGTCGCCGAGAGGATTAAGAGAGGGAGCCCCAAATGGCTGCGAGCGAAGCACATGCGGCACACGATCATCCTTATGGATGGCGCCGGTGGGTCTATTCGACCAACCACAAGGACATCGGCATTTTGTATCTCATATTCGCGATCTTTGCCGGGATCGTTGGTGGCGCACTCAGCGTCGGCATGCGGATGGAATTGCAGGATCCGGGGATGCAGATCTTCGGCAGTCCGCACATGTTCAACGTGTTCACGACCGCCCATGGCCTGATCATGATCTTCTTCATGGTCATGCCCGCCATGATCGGCGGCTATGCCAACTACTTCGTGCCGATCATGATCGGTGCGCCGGACATGGCATTCCCGCGCATGAACAACATTTCATTCTGGCTCCTGCCGCCCGCATTCCTCTTGCTTCTGCTGTCTCTGTTCGTCGAGGGGCCGAGCAACATGAACGGTGTCGGCGGTGGCTGGACGATCTATCCGCCCCTGTCGACATCCGGACAGCCGGGGCCGGCCATGGATCTGGCAATCCTGTCGCTGCACATTGCAGGTGCCTCGTCCATCCTGGGCGCGATCAACTTCATCACGACCATCTTCAACATGCGCGCGCCGGGCATGACGCTCCACAAGATGCCGCTGTTCGCGTGGTCGGTGCTGATCACCGCCTTTCTGCTGCTGCTGTCGCTTCCGGTTCTGGCCGGCGCGATCACGATGCTTTTGACGGACCGGAATTTCGGAACCACGTTCTTTGACCCGGCCGGAGGCGGCGACCCGATCCTGTTCCAGCACCTGTTCTGGTTCTTCGGCCATCCGGAAGTCTACATCCTGATCCTTCCGGGCTTCGGCATCATCAGCCACATCATCTCGACCTTCTCGCGCAAGCCGATCTTCGGTTATCTCGGCATGGCCTATGCCATGGTCGCGATCGGCGTCGTCGGCTTCATCGTGTGGGCGCACCACATGTACACGGTCGGCATGTCCTCTGAGACGCAGGCCTATTTCGTTGCCGCCACGATGGTGATCGCCGTCCCGACAGGGGTGAAGATCTTCTCCTGGATCGCGACGATGTGGGGCGGATCGATCGAGTTCAAGACCCCCATGGTCTGGGCGATCGGGTTCATTTTCCTGTTCACCGTCGGTGGCGTGACCGGGGTGCAACTCGCCAATGCAGGTCTCGACCGTGCGTTCCATGACACCTACTACGTGGTTGCCCACTTCCACTATGTCCTGTCGCTCGGCGCCGTGTTTGCGATCTTTGCCGCCTGGTACTACTGGTTCCCGAAAATGTTCGGCTACATGTACAACGAGACCATCGGCAAGGCCCACTTCTGGATCACCTTTATCGGGGTGAATCTGGTCTTCTTCCCACAGCACTTCCTGGGCCTGAACGGCATGCCGCGCCGCTATGCCGACTATCCGGACGCGCTGGCCGGCTGGAACTACGTGTCTTCCATCGGGTCGTACATCTCGGCCTTCGCGGTTCTGGTCTTCCTCTACGGCATCGTGGAAGCATTCGCCAAGAAGCGCGTCGTTGGCAACAATCCGTGGGGCGAAGGTGCAACGACTCTGGAGTGGACCTTGTCTTCTCCGCCGCCGCACCACCAGTTCGAGACGCTGCCGCGGATCAAGTAAGAAACATCCGGGGTACGGCCCCGGATAGAAATAAGGCACCGCGCTGAGGAACAGCGCGGTGCTTCCTTGAAAGAGTGTTCGGACACAGGGTCCTGTTCGCCGCCGGGAGGCGCAGCGAAACACCGATAAGTGAAGGGCATGCGCATGTCGCTCGTCGAGCGCCACGATACGATGGTTCAGGACGCCGCCTGGGATGGCGGCATGGGATCGGTGGGTGACTACGTGTCACTGATGAAACCGCGCGTGATGTCACTGGTGATCTTCACGGCGTTCGTCGGCCTGATGCTGGCGCCCGGAACCGTGCACCCGATCCTGGGTGCCGTCGCGATCCTGTGCATTGCGATCGGGGCCGGCGCGTCCGGCGCCCTGAACATGTGGTATGACGCCGACATCGACGAAATCATGTCGCGCACACGCAAACGCGCGATCCCTGCCGGCAAGATCTCCCGCGAAGAGGCATTCGCCTTCGGCATGACGCTATCGATCGGATCGGTGGTGACGCTCGGGCTTCTGGTCAACTGGTTTGCCGGCGCTTTCCTTGCATTCACGATCTTCTTCTACGTTGTTGTCTACACGATGTGGCTGAAACGCTCG